>JACDGM010000070.1 GCA_013815325.1 Chthoniobacterales bacterium | reverse complement strand
GGTCGGCGGCGTCTCCGGCGCCGGCGCCGTCTTTAACTGACCCCCGGGCAAGCCGGCACCTGGAGTGAGACCGTGCTCCATTCCTTCAACAACAAAGACGGATCTTTCGTCTATGCCGGCGTAGTTTTCGATACATCGGGGGACTTATGGGGCACCACCTCCGGATATGGGTCCGATCTCGGGAGTGTCTACAAATTGGTTCCCAATCAGGACGGGACTTGGGCGACCACGGTGCTGCACACGTTTCTCGATAGGGCAGTAAACGGTGGCGTCGCCTTGGACGGAGCGGGAAATGCCTACAGCACGTCGTCCCAAGGGGGCAATCTCAGCGGGTGCGGTGGCGCTGGTTGCGGGACCGTCTTCGAAGTCGTCCCCTAGCTCCGCTCTGCCGCATCTATTTCAGCCAGCTCCTCCTCTTCCTGCTGTTCGCCTTCACGGCCCGTCACGGTACCGAAGTCGAGGTGTCGAACTGGATCGTGACCGATATGTGAACCGGCGGATAGCTATCCAGGCGCGGGGACAAGGAAAGGAGCGCAGACCTTCGGCGGGCGTAGATTCAGGCAAAGGAATCCGAAGATCAGCCTCGTATAACTAGCCGGTAACGGCAGTGTTATTGCGCCGTGGGGGCTAGGTTGTCGCCCAGGATGAGGGCTAAAGGACAGCGCGGTCGAAGGTCAATCTGCACGGTTAGTGGCTAGCTCGATACCGACGTGGATGTAATCATTGCCCGTCGTTTAACAATTACTTCATTTTCACCAGGTCCGGGCGGTTAAGATCGAGATTTTTCTGTTCGATCACCCGCGTCTCGGGGAAATTTTTCTTCAGCGCTTCGAGAAAATCGGCCGCCCTGCCGACGATGATTGTGCTGGCCGCGGTCGCAGGGTCGCTCTCTGCGAAAGCAGTCACATCATCCGCCGTCACCGCGTTGATCGATGGGATGTATCTATCCAACGTGTCGAGCGGCAATTTGTAAGTAGCCAGATCAGCAGGCGGCGATGGGAGTGACCTGACGCTCACGGTGGTTCCGTAGGGACGAGTTGAGCGTTCTTGGTTGAGAGTTGAGAGGGAGCTACACCGTGACGGCTCCCACGGGCAGACACGGATTCAGGCTGAACCAGTCGCTGGGCGAAGTCGCGCGCCGTCGCTTCCTCGGAGCCTTGAAAAAAGGGGATTTCACCTTTCACCCCGACTCGTGGGTAGCGGGTAGAGGCACCGACGGAGCGGTGCCGTGCGCAGGCCGGAGGAAGCAGAGCTTCCGAGACCAGTGCGTGCCGAAGCTGGACCTTGGGCACGAGGAGAAAATTCTGTGAACTGCATCATTTTTTTGTTGACAGCGGAGAATTCTCTGGCCTATGATCGGCCCTCGATAAAACCTTGACCCCGACACACACACACCGCCTGGTCGGTGCCTTCGGTAGTTCACTCGCGTTGCTCCTTAGCTGTGCAGTCGCTCCCGCCCAGACTCCCACGCCGACGCCCGCTGGCGACGAATTGGCAAGTCAGCCGACCGCGGAAGACTTACTGCCTCGCTTTCAGCCTTGTCGGTACTCCAGTGACACCACGACGACGTTACAACGGGTGCGCTTTACGCCTTCGCACGGGGGTCCAAATTTCCAGCGGTCCTTTTAATTCATCCCGGAGAATTCCGAGGGGGTAATTTCTATGGACCTAAGGGACTCAGGCAAGCGGAGAAGGATCTTTTGGATGCAGGTTATCTCGTGTTTTCCGTCGATTATCGGCTGGCTCCCCCAGGAACGATTTCTGGACAGCCGAATCATTCCGACCCCCTGTCGAGCCGGCCGCCACAGCAATCAAACGACATAAAGCAGCAGGTCTTGGCGGCCCGGAACGACACTAGTTGTGACGGGATCGTGTTTGTCATCGGCGGTTCGTCCGGTGGAAGTCATGCAGTTTGGGCCGCTTTAGACCCAGCTCCGACTGTCCCGGAATGGGATTTTGCGCAGCTTGCAAACGCAGCGGTTGGACTTTCAGGAGCGTACGACTATTCGGACTGGCGGCCCGATCCGAATATCGACGCATTTATCCAAATCATTGAAAACTATACTAACAACATCACCGACCCGAACACGCTAAAGTCCCTTTCGCCAGTCTCTCTTGTCACGAGTTCTCGATCAAGGCCCTCTTGATTACGAGTGAGTCCGACCCGCAGCCTCCGCAGCAATGGCAAGACATGCTAGATGCCCTGGTAGCGCATCAGGTTCCTACCACAAGTTATCAAAGTATTAAGATTCTCGGAAGCTCGCAGCATGCATTCGACTACTGGCACAGTCCTGATGGACTGAGCCCGAGTCATTGGATCAGCGAGGATGTCATCGCATTTCTTAACTCGCATCTTTAGATTAGAGGCGAATCTTAAGGAGATCCTACAATGCATATCAATAAGTCTTATTCTCGCTCCAAAAGCTTTCTCGCTCACATCTTAGGTGGCGCGCTGCGGAGAGTTCGCTTGGTCGCCCTGGTCGGATTTGGTGTGTGGGCTGCAGTCTTGACCCCATGCTTTGCCGGGAGCGCAACCTGGAGTACGAATCCAGCTACAAACGATTGGGGCACGGCGGCAAATTGGAGTCCGGCGACCGTGCCGCAACGTGCCTCCGACGTGGCTTCGTTTAATCACTCTAATGTGACCAACGTTAGTTTCCAGTCAGTCAACGGACTTGGGATTGCAATCGATTCATTAGTGTTTGGCGAAGGAGCGAGCCTTTATACAGTCTCGATCGCGAGCAGCGCGACCTTTGCTCTGCGAGGGATGGGGATTGTAAATGACTCCGGGTCGCCGCAGCACTTTGTGGTGCGTCCAGACGGCATTAATGGATCAACGTTCCAGATCACCAACAGCGCGACCGCGGGAGAAGGAACCTTCTTCGAGGTTGATAGCAGCGTTCTGCAACTCCTCGGTGACGCTCGAGCGGGCAGCGGCACTTTCGTCGGCAACGCCTTCGCTCAGATGGAAATCCGCTCGAACGCCAGCGCAGATCGCGGAACTTTTATCTGTAACGGAGCGACAGAGAATGGCTTCTCGTTCGGAGGGACCGTGAGCTTCATGGGTAATGCGACTGCCGCCTTGGGGACTTTCACGATCTTCGGCGGGGCCGCTTCCGGCTCTACCGAGGGCCAATGTTATTTTTATGACACCGCCAGCGCGGCCAGTGCGGTCATGACTGCGAAAGGCGGGTCAGTAAACGGCGCTGACGGAAGATTTGTTTGGTTCGTTGGAGACTCCGATGGAGGCGATGCAACCTTAATCGCCACTGGAGGCGTCGAGGGGGCGGGCGGAGCATTCATACGCTTCGACGAGACCTCATCCGGTAACTCTGCTCGTGTCGAAATCTTCGACAGTGGGCATCTTGAGATCGGGGCGCATGCCGCCCCTGGTGTAAGCATTGGTTCGCTCGAAGGAACCGGCGATGTGTTTCTGGGTGCGAGGGTCTTATCGGTCGGGGAAAATAACCTCAACACGACATACGACGGTGTACTCCAGGACGGAGGAGTCAGCGGCGGCAGCGGCGGTTCCGTGACGAAAGTGGGAGCGGGCACACTGACGTTGAGCGGAGTGAACACTGCATCATTGCGGGAGCGGTGACGATCGGGAGCGGGAGCGGTCCGGGGGCGACACTGGCGCCGGGGATCAAAGGCCGGGAATGCTGGTCATCTACAACACGCTCACCTTCCAAGCGGATGGGATCTACAACTGGGAAGTGAATCTGGCAAGAGCCAGGCAGACAAGGTCATCTGCAAAGGAGCGACGATCGCGAGCGGAGCGCAGTTCACGATGGAAGCGCGGGGCAACCAAGCCCTGCCTGCGGGAACCGTCTTCACCGTGGTCGAGAATAAAACCCACCAGCCCATCAGCGGCACCTTTGCGAACTTAGCCGATGGCGCAGTCGTCAGTGTGGGCGGCAACCAACTGCAAGCGAGCTACGAAGGCGGTGATGGGAATGACCTGACGCTGACGGTAGTTCCGTAGTGACTTGGAGGGATGAGCTCCGCGAATCCGGAGCGTCGCTCCCCGACAATCTGGAGCGAAGAGGTTTTTAACCACGGATGACACGGATGAACACGGATGGAGAATGAGTCTTATCCGTGTGATCCGTGGTTAAGTCCTGAGTCCCACTTGGCTTGTGAGTTGCGCAGGCCGGGGGAAGCAGAGCTGCCGGGACCGGTGCGTGCCGAAGCTGGAGCTTCGGCGTGGGCTTAGCCGCGCTCACCGGGGCAAGACCTGCTTTCGCAACTTCCAGCGCGGGGCCGGGAATAACCAAGGGAGACGTGGCGATTCTCAACTTCCTTGCGGCGGCCGAGTTAATAGAGACTGATCTCTGGATCCAATACTGCGAGCTGGCCGCACACAACAAGCCGTATGGAGACGCCCTGAATGTGCTCGAGGATGAGCTGGTTACCTACACCTGCGACGTAGCGCACGACGAACAAAGCCATGAGCTATTCATCAACGCCTTCCTCTCCGCAAACGGTTTTGCCGACCAACCTGGATGCATTTCGCACTCTTCCGAGCAGCACGGCGCACGGGGCTCGGCAGATAGGCTCACTAATCTCATGAAGGTGACGGTGGATACGAGCTAATACCTGCGCTACCGCGACACTGGTAACCCGGATTTTGGGATACTTACCCTCAGTTTCGTCGACATTATCGATAAGCCTCTCATTCCGGTTGATAACAGGAGGTACTCGAGGTTGGAGATCAAGCTCATTGCCAACTCCGCGGCGTTCCATTTCTGTGCCACCGAACAGGGCGGTGCGAGTATCTATCCGACGCCCATTCCGAAGGTCACCAATCTCGAAGTGCTCCGGATTCTCACCGGCATCGGGCCCACCGAGGCCTACTTCTTCTGCTCTCTCCACCAGTCGCTCGAAGGGTTGCCCCCAATCTCCGGTCACGGGTTGGTCTTCCCGGACGGACCATCAACGACATCGGCGCGCATCACATCCCGCATCCCTGCAAGTTCATCGAACTAGCTCTACCTCTAGCCTGCGTGGTCCGGCCCGGCCTCGTCCCGAACGGCGGCGCGGTCCATCTGTTCCAAGCCGGTATTGATTCAAACCTCTTCCTAGGACAGAGCCAGCAGTTCTTTGATTATGTGATGGGTTTGGCCGTCGCGGCCGACGCGGCTTCCAGGACGTGCTGAGCGGAAACGAAAGATATCAAACCCGACCTAGTAACTAAATTACACGAACGGCAATCTCGTCTGGGAAAAGAGCATGGGCGCAAAACCCGGCCCCAACGAGCCCTTCACCTACAGCACTGCCATCGCTCTTGATAACTCGGGCAACGTTTACACGATTGGAGATTTCGGGGGGCACAGTCGATTTCGACCCGGGCGCGGGAGAGTTCGACTTAGTAACCAACCCTTCCTATCTGTCCGATATCTTCATCAAAAGCCGGATGCATCCGGCAATTTTCTCTGGGCTAGGCGGGTGGGTTCCACCGGCGCCGACGAAGGCAACGCCATCGCAGTGGATGCGGCGCGGAATGTCTATTTCACCGGTGCCTTTACCGGGGGCGGTCGATTTTGATCCGACCGCGGGAATCTTTAACCTAACGGCAGCGCCGAACTTGAACGACTTCTTTGTCACCAAGTGGGGACAGTGAGGAAGCTAAGACCCGGCAGTGGGTCCTTTGACGGATATCGAGCACGGCGCAGGCGTGGCGTAAGCGCCCCGCCTGATGTATCGCAGGCGTACGGCCTGGCCTCCCGCGACTAACTGTTCCGTCGCCTGCCGGCTGAGTCGGAAATCCCGCCGACGCCATCACCAGCAAGAACGCGCCGCGCCTACTTGTCTTTTACCAGGTCCGGGCGGTTGAGATCGAGATTTTTCTGTTCGATCACCCGCGTCTCGGGCCAGGTTTTCTTCAGTGCTTCTAGAAAGTCGGCCGCCTTGCCGACGACGATTGTGCTGGAGGCAGTCGCGAGATCGGTTTTTGCGAAAGCGGTCACATTATCCGCCGTCACCGCGTTGATCGACGGGATGTATTTATCCAGCGTATCGAGAGGCAACTTGTAAGTCGCCAGATCGGCAATTTGCGCGACGAAGCCTTGGTTGGTCTCCAGGTTGCGCGCGTAGCGCCCGGTCAGCACCGCCTGACGCGACTTGAGTTCTTCCCCGTTCACCGGATCCGCCACCAATTTTTTCAGCTCGGCTTCCATCAGGCCCGCGACTTCCGCGGCCGACTGATTTTTTGTCTGGGCGCTGGCGCTGAAGGCGCCGCCGTCGCGCCGCGCATCGATCGAACTGCCCGCGCCGTAGCTGAGCCCGCGCTTGATTCGAATCTCGCGATTGAGCCGCGAGACAAAGCCATTGCCGAGCGCGGCATTCGCCACCATGGCCGAATAATAATCGGGCGAGTCGCGCTTGATCGCCGGCTTGGCGACCAGCACCGCCGCCTGGCCCGCGTCCGGCATGTCGACCACGAGCGTCTCGGGTTTCCAGGTCGGCGCTGTCGGCGGTTCCTCCTTTTCGTTAGGCGACTCCCCACCTTTCCAAGCTTCGAAAAGCTTCTCCGCATACTCTTTCGCCTGAGCCAGCGTGATGTCGCCCGCGAGAATGAAAACGGCGTCTTGCGGCCGGTAGTTGGTCCGGTAGAGCTGGACGATGTCGTCCCGCTGAACGGCCTGGACCGATTCCAGGGTGCCCCCGACGGGGTGCCCGTAATCGGCTTCGCCGAAGACGACTCGGTCCGTCACAAAACGCGCGAGGGATCCCGGTTGCTGCAAAGCGACGCGCAAGCCGTCGAGCCGCTGATTTTTCAGCCGATCGATTTCCTCCTGTTTGAAGGCCGGGTGCAAGATTACATCCGCCAGGATCTGCAGCGCCGCCTCGGCCTTGTTCGACATCACCATGAGGCCAGCCGCCGATTGATCCCAGCCCGCGCCGGAATCGATCGAACCGCCTAACGACTCGATCGTGGTCGCGATCTGCGGGGCCGACATCGTCGCGGTGCCCTTGGTGAGAAGGTCTCCGGCCATGCTCGCCGTTCCCGCGCGATTGTTTGGATCCACTTCGGCGCCGTGGCGAATGACGACGCTGGCAGCGAGGAGGGGAAGCTGGTGACGCTCGGCCACAATCACGCGCAGGCCGTTGGCCAACGTTATCTCCTGCGGCTCCGCGAATTTGCTCTCATGTGGCGCCGAAGGCGCCGGTGGCGTGTCGACTCCGCCGGTCGCCCGGGCGGAAGTTATGCTCGTTAGGCCAATAGCTCCCGCCATCATGCTCGTCATCCCGAACCGCCGAAGGACGGTGAGCCGTAACGCAGGCCGCGTAGCGGGCGAGGCCGGGCTTTCAAACCTCCCGAGCGTCGTTAGGCGTGACCATCTCGATGAGCGCTCGCGAGGTCCACATTCGCTTCGCTCAGTGCAGGCTCTCTTCCGCTCGGGATAACAAGTCAGGTCGTTAGGCTCGGTGGAAAATTTCATCAGGATTTCGCCTCCGTTTTCGCAGCCGCCGCTTTCATCGCTTCCGGCAGAAACTCAATCAGCACCTTTTTCTTCAGAACGTATCGAGTCACCGCTTCCTTGACTTGGGCGGCGGTCACAGCCTGTAGTCGGGCGAGACCGGTGTTGACGTGTTGCGGATCGCCGTAAATCACGGCGGCTTCACCGAGCGCGCTCGCTTTGCCGTTGTTCGTTTCAAGTTCCAGGAGCTTGCCCGTGAGAAAGCGATTCTTTGCTTTCTCGAGCTCCGCGTCCGTGACGCCGTCCTTCAGCACTTTGTTGATCTGCTCATCGAGCGCTTTTTCGGCGTCGGCCGGCGCCTTCCCGCTCGCCAGAATCATCCGTACCGTGAGCAGCCCCAGATCTTCTTTCAGGTCTGAGTCGAAGGAAACGCGTTGCGCAATCTGTTGCTCGTAAACGAGCGCTTGATAAAGCCGCGAGGATTCTCCGCCGGCTAAAATTTCATCCGCCAACTGCAACGCCGGCGCATCGTCGCTTCGAATCGATGGCGCGAGATACGTCACGGCCACCGCCGGCAGCGGCGCCTTCGGGCTGAACTCGACTATTTTTTTGTCCTCCTTGCGCGGCGGCTCTTTCGCCGTCACGCGCGGAATCTTTTCCGATGGTTTCTCGATCGCGCCAAAATATTTCCCGATCCAGTCGTGCAACTCGTTAGGCCGGAAGTCGCCCACGACCACGAGAGTCGCGTTATCCGGCCGATAAAAGGTGGAGTGAAACGCCTTCACCTCCGGCAGCTTTGAGGCGTCGAGTTCCGCGATGCTGCCGATCCCCGGCCGTTTGTAGGGATGCACTGCGAAGGATTGCTTGATCGTATCGAGGTAAAATTCGCCATAAGGATTGGCCGCGATGCTCTGCCGATATTCCTCCTTCACCACATCTCGTTCCGATGAAAAATTCGCCTCATTCAACGCGAGCGACGACATCCGCTCCGCCTCTGCCCAGATGATCGGCTGGAGATAATTTGACGGCACGACCTCGTGGTAAACCGTCACGTCCTCCGCGGTATAGGCGTTGTTCTCGCCGCCGACGTTTTCCGTCAGGTCGTCAAAAGCGTCAGGAGTCAGATGTTCGTTCCCCTTGAACATCATGTGCTCGAACAGGTGGGCGAAGCCGCTGCGCTCCTTCGGGTCGTCCTTCGCCCCGACATGATACCAAACCTGCACCGCGACCGTCGGACTGGCATGATCCTCCACACTGTAAACCTCCAATCCGTTAGGCAAGGTCTCGTGCTGAAAATCCAGCGGCCGGATGGAAATGGATGACGGCGCGGGAGTGGGCGTAGGCTCGGCCGCTCGCGCCAGAGAAGTGGAAACGATGAGAATCGCGGCGAGAGAAAATTTCACGACGGGTTCGACACCATACACGAGACTTCGTTGAGAAGAATCCCCAAACCCCGTCGCCATCTGTGGACAACTGTGGGCCTGACTGGGCTCGAACCAGTGACCCTGCGCTTATCAAGCGCATGCTCTAACCAACTGAGCTACAGGCCCGGGAGGCGCGGGGCGCCAAAGGAAGTGAATTGTGATCGGTGATTGGTGATTGGTCAAGGCGAGGGCGAACCATCGACGGAAGGTATGTCGTCGCGCGACCCGACAAGAATCCTCCGCCCGTCTTAGCGCGTCGGATTCCGGGGCGTCAGGGCCAGCTGAAGAATGCGGCAGATAAGAATGCCGGCGATCGCCCCGCTGTAATCGATCAGAACATCGCCTAACGACGACGTGCGCGACGGCACGAACGACTGATGAAATTCATCAAGCGGAGCGAAAATCAGCGCCGGCGCCAAGGCCACGGCCGCACGCCGCCAGAAGCCGCCGATCAACCCGCGCAGCGCGCGAAAGAGAAGCCCGCTGAGGATCGCGTATTCCGTCACGTGCGCCGCCTTGCGCAGGAGCAGATGTGCCTGCGCGAGCGCGGCGGCGGAAATATCGGGGTCCAGCCAGCGAAGAAACGGCGTCAAATAGCGCGAGGTGTGTTCCGCGGAGAACGCGTCGGTCGAGCCGAAAAACATCAGCGCCATCCAGAGCGCCACCGGCAGCCAGGCCGTAAGAATCTCGCGGAATTTCAAGCGGCCAGTCTAAGCTGCGGCTGATGTCTGACAAACAAACCGCAGCGGCGTAATCTCGTGTCTGAAATGATCAACCCCTGGATGCAACCGCTGCTTTTCGAGCCGCTCTTTCGCGAGCGAATCTGGGGCGGCCGCCGATTGGAGAGCCTCTGCCGCAAGAAGCTTCCAGCCGGCAAATGCATCGGAGAATCGTGGGAAATCGTCGATCGCGCCGATGCCCAGAGCGTCGTTAGGCAGGGGCCTCATGCCGGGCTCACGCTGCACGATCTGTGGCGCGGTCACCGGAGCGAGATTTTTGGCGACGAGGTCGTCGACTCGCCGCGCTTTCCGGTCTTCGCGAAGCTGCTCGATGCCCGCGAAAAGCTTTCGCTTCAGGTCCATCCGCCGGCGGAAGTAGCTGCCGCGCTCGGCGGCGAAGCCAAAACCGAGATGTGGTATGTCGCCGCGGCGGAGCCGGGGGCGGAAATTTTTCTCGGCTTGCGACGCGGCGTCTCGCAAGAGGATTTCGCGCGCGCGCTCAGTGACGGAACGGCGACTCAGTGCCTCCATCGGCTCGAGGTGAAAAGCGGCGATGTATTTTTCGTTCCGAGCGGGCGGCTCCACGCCATCGGCGCGGGTTTGGTGATCGTCGAGATTCAAGAAAACAGCGACACGACCTACCGCGTTTTCGATTGGAACCGAAGGAGCGAAGCGGGCTCGTCGCGCCCCTTGCAAATCGAGGAAGCGATGCGCTCGATTGATTTTGCCGATATCGAACCGCAGATGATTGAGCCGGACGGAGAGCTTCTCGTGCGCACGCCGCACTTCACGGTGGAGAAGTGGAGCCTAACGAATGCGCGTCCGGCACTCGATCACTCCGCCGCCGCACTTTTCGTCTGTTTGCGCGGGACAGTCGCGATGGCCGGTATGGAAATGCATAGGGGCGATTTCTTCCTCGTCCCGGCCGGCGCCACCGAGGCGCCGCTCGATCCGCGTTCCCCGCAAACGGACCTCCTGCGTGTGGCGCTGCCCAGTCGTTAGGCGAAGCCAGGGATTAGACGTGCAGACCCGGGAGGCGCCGCCCCGGTTGCGCGCCCAGCGGTTGCACCCCGTCAATCTTCCAGCCACCTGGTTCAGCGCTGAAGCTGTAGAGAAAACCGCGGACGGAGCCATCTGGCGCGATCAAAAAAACCTGCACCAAAGCCGACCCACCGGCCATCTGCACCGCGCCGAACTCGACGCGCTGCGCTTGCGTCATGGAGGAAAAATCCCGGCGGATCATGAGCTCAAACTGAGGGAGCGAAAACTTCTGCTGCACCCCCGCGGCGGCCTGCCGGTAGGCGCTCCCAAAATCAGCCGCGCGCAAAGCGGAGAGCTGCCGGTTGACCACAGAGAACAGCTCTTTCGCAGGCGGAGGGGAGGTGCGCTCTCGGATTGAATGGGTCGCGAGAATCGCCGCCCCGCAGAGTGCGAAGAAGAAGAGAAGGAGGGAACTTTTCAACCGGAGACTCATCGTTAGGCGGCGCGCGCTGGATCGATCCGGCGCAGGTATTGGTAGGAATAAATTCCGCTGGCGTGACCGTCGCCCCAGGTCGGCTGCAGCGCGTAACCGCCGACAAGGTGCCAGCCAGAAAGCGCAAAACTTTGCGGCGTGTAATGGGCTTCCGGACGCACCAGAGTGCCCATCACATCGGGCTCGCCGCCGCAGGCCGCGCAGGGGCAGGCGACGCGCAGGAGGCGCAGCGGCAGAAACGTTTCGCTGCCATCATTCCATTGGATGGCGAGCTCGTTGCCGATCTGCTCGATGTTAGAGGGTTCGAGGCGCATCGGTGGAAACTTAGCGACGCAGGATGCGCGCGGCAATACCGCCAGCCGTCGAATCCAGGAGCCAGGGAGCACGGGCTGCCAGCCCGTGGTTGGAGGCAGCTTGCCTCCAACCGCGCGGAGTGGGTGGATGGCGCGTTCGAAGATTGGATGCCGTAATCTCGACGCCACATGGGTTGCGCAACGCATTGGCTGGCAGCCAAACGCGAACGGGCTGGCAGCCCGTGCTCCCCGGAGAAGACCCGCGCGCCCGCCGCCTAACGACGCCCGAAAATCGCCGTGCCGACACGGACCAGCGTCGCGCCTTCTTCGATCGCCACCGCGAAGTCGCCGCTCATCCCCATTGAGAGCTGCGGCAACTTTACGTTGAACTCCGTCTCCAGCTCATCGCGCAGCTCGCGCAGCGCGGCGAAGTAACGGCGCGAAGCTTCCGCCTCGGGCGCGAGCGGCGGGATTGTCATCAGGCCCTCGATCGTAAGGCGGCCTAACGATAAGGCCACTTCGAGATCGCGCCGCAGCGCTTCCGGCGTAAAGCCGTGCTTGCTCGCTTCGCCGGCCACATTCACCTCCAGCAAAACTCGCGGTCGCGTTCCTTCTTCCTCGGCGACACGATCCATGTCCTGCGCGAGCGCGAGCGAATCGATCCCGTGAAATAATTCGAAAAGCGGCAGCGCGTGCCGGATTTTGTTCTTCTGCAGGTGGCCGATGAAATGCCAGCGCAAGCGCGAGGGCAGCAACGGAATTTTCACGCGCGCTTCCTGCACCCGGCTCTCGCCAAAGAGCATCTGACCCGCCTCCCCGGTCGCGCGGATTTTTTCGGCGTCCTGTTTCTTGGAAACGGCGACCAGCTCGATCTCGTCGACCGGGCGCGAAGCTTTCGCCGCGGCGCTCGCGATCTCCTGCCGCACCCGATCGAGATTGTCAGCAACGTCGTTCATCAACAGCGCCTCATTCGATGAGTAACAGATTCAAAGCATCTGATAAATTCTCTAAGTTGTAGCCGAGATCGTTGATCCCGGCGGCAAGGAAGTTCGCGCGCCGAAGCTCAGCCGGAATCGCCGAATCCCGGCTACAACCGCCAGCTTGAACTCTGCACGCGGCTTGCGCGTGATCCCAGCTCCGCGTGATCGCACGTCTCAAGCCGGGAGTAAGTCTGGAACAGACGCGGGCAGAGATGAAGACGATCGCAGCGCGTCTCGCGCAGCAGTATCCGGCATACAACACCGCATCCGCAGCGTCGTGAGACCGCTGCACGAAGAGGTCGTGGGCGACATTCGTCCGGCACTCCTTGTCTTGTTAGGCGCGGTCGGGTTTGTTCTTCTCATCGCCTGCGCAAACGTCGCCAACCTGCTCCTAGCGCGCCCCGCCTCGCCCTTGGCGCCAACCGCTCTTGTTTGACGCCACGGCCTAGCCCGTCACGGCGAAGGCGGGAGCATGTCCACCCTCTGTCGCATCAAAGCTTGGCCGCGTAATGACCGCGCACGTAATCTGCCACCGCCTCGCGCCAGTCGCGCGGCGCGTTTCCCGTCAGGCGCTCGTATTTTTCCGTCCCGAGAACCGTATAGACCGGGCGGCGCGCGACGAAGTTTTTCATTTCGCCTAACGACGACGCGCCGATCGTGGTCGCTTGCATCGGAACGCCGAAACGATGACAGCAATCGAGCGCCCATTGTGCGTACTCCTGCCAGCTGCATTCGCCGCGGTTGGCGAGATGAAGAATGCCATCGACCGCGTCGGTCTCGAGCAGCGGAGGCAAAAGCGCCGCGACATCGCGCGTGTAGGTCGGCGTGGAAAATTTATCCGCGACCGCCGCGACCTGCTCCTCAGTGCGCGCTTTTTTAAGAATCGCGTCGATGAAACTTGGGCGATCAGGCCCAAAGACCCAGGAAACACGCACAACCAGCGTGCGCCCGTTTACGGCCAGCACTTGCAGTTCTCCTTGCCGCTTTGATTCGCCGTAAACGCTGATTGGATGCGCCGCGTCCTCCTCAGTGTAGGGCGTGTGCTTCTCGCCCGCGAAGACATAGTCGGTGCTGACATGAACGAAGCGCGCCTCCTTCTCCCGGCAAATCTCCGCGAGCACTCGCGGCGCCGTGGCATTGAGCTGCATCGCCTCCGCGCGATGATCTTCGCAATAATCGACATTCGTTAGGGCGGCCGCGTTGATCAGCGCATTGAACTCGAGCGGCCGGAGCGCCGCGCGCAGTTCGTCGGGCGCAGCAAGATCGAGCTGCGCGCGTTTAAATCCGGTGACGGAAAATTCCTGGCCGAGCTCGCGGACCAGCGCGGATCCCAGCCGGCCTCCTGCGCCGACGACAACGATTTTCAAATCGATTTTCTATCCCGCGCGTGCGCCGGCAGCCCGTCTGCCAACGCGATCCAAGGCAGCCGATCCTCGATCCAAATATGATCGGCGGGCGAAACCATTTCCGGATGATCGAAGCTGCTCACCGTCACATCCACCTCATCCGTTTCCGGTGCAGAGCGGAAAGTAAGGGTCGTCCCGCACTGCGGACAAAATCCGCGCAGCCGTCCCGCAAACTCGACTTCTCGAGGCTCGCCCTGGGTCACTTGGAAATTTTCCCGCCGAAACGAAGCCCAGGTGACAAAGGCCGCGCCGGCGCTGCGGCGGCAATCAGCGCAATGACAATGCGCGATGTGATAAGGCTCGCCCCGGCCTTCGTAGCGCACCGCTCTGCAAAGGCAGCCGCCATGAGTGACGTGTTCGGCCATGCCTAACGAATTCCGCTGTCACACTTCCATTGCACGGTTTTCATTTTCCCGCTTGGCACGTCGACCTCGAACGGACCGAAGAACCCCATCGCGCCCTTCTCCCGCTTCACCACTGAGTAATGGCCGGCCCCCAACGAAACCCGGAAATGGCCTTGCTCGTCGGTTTGAAACGTGGCCACAACGCTCTCCCCTTGCTTCACGAGAAACTCCGTTTGCGGCAGCGGTTTCGCATCGGGCGCACCTTGTCTGGTCGGACCACCCATCACCGGGCTCACTAAAATCGAACCCTCGATGCCGGATTCCCCAGTCGATTGTGCCACTCCCAGGAGAGGAAGCAGCAGTAAAGCGAGCAACAACTGAAAAGAGAAAAACAGGTTTTGATTGCGCACGGTGCTCCAGAAATATCGGCTGCAGAGTCGCCCCGAGCGAGATAAAAAAAATCAACTGCTCCCGCCTAACCTTCCATCTCGCTGGCTTGCGGAAGCGCGCGGCTAATTGGTCACCTCAGTCAACGTCAGATCGTTGCCGTCGCCACCTTCGTAGCTCACCTGGAACCGATTCTCGCCGGTCCGGACGATGGAGCCATCGGCAAGATTCGCGAACCGGCCAACAATGGGAGCCATGGCCGTGTTGTCGATGACGGTGAAGGCCGTGGGCGGCGTTAGTTTCGCGCTATCGAATACGACGAGGAGAAAGATCGCGCCCGGCTGGATCGTCAATCCATTGGCGACCACTTTGTCGGCCACCGCAGTCGCTTCGCGGAGCGTGCAGCTGTAGTCGGATCGACGGTTAAAGGTCAGCGTGCGGCGAATGGTCAAGGTGGCGTACCCCGCAAAACGCCCGGGCCAGAGCTGACCTCGGATGCCGTTGAAATTGCATGTCCCGATTGTCACCGGACCGGTGATCGTCCCGGTGCCGGCGAGCTTGCCGGTTGTCACCATCACCGGCCCACGCCCGGTGGCCGAACCGCGAACATTGGTGACGTTGAGAAAGGTTTTGTTCTCCACCGTCGTGCGACCCGAGTAGGTGTTGGCGCCCGACAGAGTCAGGTTGCCGAAGCCGGTCTTCGTGAGAGAACCACGTTGCCCGCCGTTGGCGCCGCCATCACTGATTACTCCGGAAAAAGGGGCCGCGGCGGTCCCGCTAATCGTGAGCTTATTCGCGCCTAGGAAGATCGTGCCGTCGCCCTCCACCGAACCGACCGTTTCGCCGGGTCCGTTGTGCGCGCTGATATCCATCTGCGCGTTTCCGGCAACAACCACCTTGGCATCACCGCCGGAGGCATCGTCATCGAAGACGATCGCACCGCCCGCGCCACCATCCATACCGCTCAAAGCAGTGAGCCTTGCGTCCGCTGCTGTTGAGGTCTCCCGAAAAGTAATTTGCCCGCCGATGCCTCCGCTGATCAGGCTTCCAACCGCCGTAAGTTGCGCCATCCCGGCGGAGGCACTCCCGCTGAAACCGGTGCCGCCACCGAGCGCGCCGGCAGTCTGCCCCGCGTCGTTTGTGAACGTCCCGCCGTCAGCGGTCGCGAAGCCGTCGAACTCAATCGATCCGCCGTGCGCGCCGCTCGCGAGCCCGGCGGCCGCAAGGAAATTCCCCCTGTCCGCTGAAGCGTTATCGTGGAATTGGATGAGTCCGCCGAAGGCGCTCATCTCTTCGGCGCCTTCGGCTGTAAAGGCCGTCAACGTCCCGGCGGAGGCGCTGCCGGTGAAGGAGATCAGCCCTTCGTTCAAAAACTGGACCGGCGCGACAAAGCTCTGGATTGCGTTCGACTTATTTTGGATCCCCGCGCCGCTCAAGATCAGCGGCATGATGGCAGACGCGTCAGGCGTGAAGGTGAAGGCACTTGCACCCGGGTTGAAGACGATGCTGTCCACCTCGACTCGGGACGCCATCTGCAGATTGGTCACGTTGGAAACAGCGAACGTCGCGATCTCCCCGGGACCGTTGGGTTCAGTCGCGGGAGTCCAGTTGCTCGCCGTATCCCAGAGCGCGCTCCCCGGATTCAAATTCCAGCTCGCGCTCCCCGCATGGGCTGCTTGATTCGTTAGGCAAAGGAAAACGACAGCGGGCAGAATGCTGCGCCGCATGACACATGTTTGGGGTGAGTTCATAGGAGGTCCTTCGTTGGGTGGGGGCTGCTGTTTTAACGAGCCGAATTGCATCGGTCAATCAATTTGATTAGCCGCATCTCGCCGCGGCGGAAGGTGGTTTCATTTCCAATCCTCCGCACGCTATGTTCCGCCCATGAGCGAACAGAACTTCCTTCGCGGCGCGCGCGTTTATCTTTCCGGCCCGATGGATTTCGTAGCCTCGCGGGCGGACGAGAAAAAACTCGGCTGGCGCAATCGCGTCGGCGATTTCCTGCGTGCGCAGGGGGCGATTGTTTTTGATCCGTGGTTCAAGCCGGGCGTGCGCGGCGCGCATCAATACGGCCTCGAGGACATCGAGACGATCGATGTGCGCGAGGAGTGGACTTTCGCGCAAGGCCAGGCCGGCGACGAGAAGCGCTCGCGCTGCGCGGAGAAATTCTGGGAAACACTCCACATCGATTTGCGCATGGTCGATACGAGCGATTTCACGATTGCCTATGTGCCGACTAATGTTTACAGCGTCGGCACGGTGCACGAGATCGTGCTCTCGCGCCTGCAATGGAAGCCGGTCCTTTTCGTTAGTCCGCCGGTCACTTTTCCGGCCCTCGAGCAGTTGCGCGCTCATCTGCGCGAACGCGCTGACGAGCACGCGCTGCGGCTGCTGGAGCAGCTCGCGACCGACGTGCCGGTGAAGCCGAACCCGCGCGCCGTCCCGAGTCTTTGGTACATGCCCCTTGTCGGGAGCGGGAATTTTTTCGACGGCTTCGGGTTCGCCGAATATCGGAAAAACTTCAACTGGGCAGAAATCGCGATGGACGAGCAGGAGAAATCTCAGCCGCCGCAAAACCCGCTCCTTCCTTTCATCGAGAAGCTGACCCAAAAACTCCCGCAACGCTGGGATAATCGTTTGAAACGATACGTGCCTAACGACGATTGGCTCCTCTGGGAATTGAACGAACCGAAGGGCGGCGACACCGTGCGCGCCGTGCACGAGAGCGAGTTATAGCCGGCAGCGCTGACCCCGGCTGATGGAGTTGCCGTGCCTGGGATCGCCAGGGTCAACGCCCCGGCCACAGAAGATGCAACATTACGACGTCATTGTGATCGGTGGCGGCGCCGCCGGGCTGATGTGCGCATTCACCGCCGGCCGGCGCGGGCGGCGCGTGGCTTTACTCGAGCACAACGCGCGCGTCGGACTAAAGATCGCGATCTCCGGCGGAGGTCGCTGCAATTTCACCAACCTCTTCGCCGCGCCGGAAAATTACCTCTCCGGCAACCCGCGCTTTTGCGCGTCGGCCTTTGCCCGCTACACGCCGCAAGATTTCGTCGCGCTGGTCGAGAAACACCGGATCCCTTTTCACGAAAAAAAGCTCGGCCAGCTCTTCTGCGATTTCAGCTCGCGCCAGATTATCGAGATGCTGTTGGCGGAGTGCGCAATCGCGGAAGTGGAGGTGCGCTGCAGTTGCCAGGTCGAGTCGGTGGAAAAGCAGGGACACTTCTCGTTAGGCACGAACCTCGGCCAGCTGGAGTGCGATTCACTCGTGATCGCGACTGGTGGGCTCTCGTTCGCGAAACTTGGCACATCGGATTTCGGCTACCGGCTGGCGCAGCAGTTCGGCCTCGAACTAACCGCGACGCGGCCTGGCCTCGTTCCCCTCACCCTCCCGGAGGAGGGAAATTTTGCGGAACTGAGTGGGGTTTCTCTGCCGGTCATCGCGCGCACGGGGGGCGCCGGTTTTGACGACGCCATGCTCTTTACGCATCGAGGCCTAAGTGGTCCGGCGATTTTGCAGGTCTCATCTTTCTGGCGGGAAGGCGAAGCCGTCGCGCTCGATCTCCTGCCGCGACAACCCGGCGAGGGGTGGCTGCTCGCGCAACGTGACTCGAAATCAAGCGCGCAAGAACTGCTCGCGCGCGCATGGCCGGCCCGCTTCGCCGTAGCCTGGTGCGGGCGCCATGCGCCGGCGAAGCCACTCGCGCAGACGCCGAGCGCGCAACTCGAAGAACTCGCCCGGCTCGTGCATCAATGGCCCGTTTTGCCTAACGGCACCGAAGGTTATGCGAAAGCCGAAGTCACGATAGGTGGGGTGGACACGGGCGAGTTATCTTCGAAAACGATGGAGTCGCGCCGCGTCCCGGGGCTGTTCTTTATTGGGGAGGTGGTTGATGTGACCGGCTGGCTGGGCGGCTACAATTTCCAATGGGCGTGGGCCAGCGGCCACGCCGCGGGGGAGGTTGCCTAACGAGCTGATTTGGCAGGAAAACGCGAAGCTGCGCATCTTTTAAACGCCGCAAAACCCGCTCCTTCATTCATCGAGAAGCTGGCCCAAAGGCTCCCGCAACGCTGGGATAACCGTTTGAGACGATACGTGCCTAACGACGATTGGCTCCTCTGGGAATTGGAGGAACCGAAGGGCGGCGACACCGTGCGCGACGTGCCCGAAAGCGGCGAGCCGCCGCCATAACGACGCCAGTCGAACCGCTTGAAGTCAGTCCTCCTGCCTGACTCGGCGGTTAGCCACCAACGCGATACGGATTTTGACTTGACCCGCATAAGCAATTTCCGGCGGCGGCCGGTCGTTAGGCAGGATGACGCCTTTGCGATTGATTTCGACTGCGCTTTCGCGGCCATGCTCTTCTAGCGCGAACCAGCCCCGTCTTTCAGTGGCGCTCTCGACCTCGGGATTTGCGAGTCAGAGACTCGCGTTGGAGCGTGGCGCTGTAGCGGGTCTCTGACCCGCGTTGGTGCCGCGGCTGCCAGATTGCTCGCCTAGCGAAACCGGCGATGCGAGAGAAAGTCGATGCGATGCCTCGACCCGCCCTCGAGCGCGAGGTCGGCGGCGATCTCGCCGACGACTGGAGCGAACTTGAAACCGTGACCGGAAAAGCCACCGCACAAAACGACGCGCGCATGTGCCGGATGGCGGTCGATCACGAAATGGCCGTCCGGCGTTAGCGTGTAGGGACAGGCCTTCGCCGCCCGCAGCGTCCCGGCCGCGCCAGGCATCCATTGCGCCATCGCGGCGACGATCGGCTCGATGTCGCGCGCGTGGTCGATCTCGCGCTCCAGGTGTTGCGCATCGGTTATCTCGCCGTGGGCATGAAAGGCCGCTTTGACGCCCTCGCCGAAATCGGGGAACCCGTAGAGCGGCGCGGGAAAATTTTCCCGCTCGATGAGAAAAGGCGGAAACCGAGCGGCAGTGTAAGCCGCGCTCGCGGGCGCGAACCACGCCTGCACGTTGCGCTGGATGCGCAGCGAAATTCCAAGCGCATCTTTAAACCAGGGACCCATCGCGAGGATCAGCGCCTGCGCTGAAATACGCGACTCGGCCTCGAGATAAACCTCGAAGCCTTCACCTTTCGCTTCCCAATGCTCAACAGCCGTTCCGAAGCGAACATGCGCGCCCGCATTTGTCGCCACCCCCAAATGCGCTGCGATCGCTCGTTCGGGCAGAAGGACGCCGCCGTCCGGTTCGAAAACACCGATCTCGTTAGGCAAGAGCTGGAGCAGGGGATAGCGCGCCAGAATTTGCCGCTGCTCGAGCACCTCGATCGCGAGTTGATGCTCGCGCGCAGCCCGACGCGCGCCCGCGACGATCGGGGCATCTTCCTGCCCGACCATGAGCAGGCCCGTGATCGTGAGCAATTCCTCTCCGGAAATGCGCTCGAGTTCCCTCCATAGATCATAGGCGCGAAGAAGGAGCGGGACGTACGCCGGGTCTTCGAAATAAGCCTTGCGAATCATTCGGCTGCCGCCGCTCGAAGAACCCATTTCGTGCGCTGGGCCAAACTGCTCCAGGCCGATGGCCTTCGCGCCGCGTGCCGCGCAATGGGCGAGAATGGCGCTTCCCATCCCGCCCAACCCAACCACCGCGACGTCGTAGTTCATGCTGCAGTTTCCGCCACAGCTGGCACGACTGCCATCAGCGCGAGGCAGGCCCCTCTTGGGATCGATGGATTGTTGACAATCTCGCGCGCGTGGCGTTTGATCGCGCGCAGATGAAAAAGATTTTTTGGCTCTGCGCGATCTCGTTTTGCGCCCTGGCCGCCGCGCGAGGAGGCCCCCCCGAGCCGCAGCCGGAGATAGTGACCCGGCAATCCAGCGACAGGGCTTTCGTCAAAGGGGCTTTGGAATTTCAGGACGTCTCCGGCGCATATTTCTTTTTTGACAGCGCCCAAAACAACCGGCCGGCGATCGATTACGCGATTAACAGCCTCCGCTTCGGCATCATGTTGTACGATCCGCAGGGACCCAGCTTGCTCGCGGGCAACTTCGAGCTAATGGGGGAGATTTTCGGCGGCGGGATTTTCGACGGCCCGGGCAACGTGCTCGCTGGGAGCACGCTGATTTTTCGCTACAATTTCATTCAGCCGCGGGCGCGCATTATCCCATATCTGCAGGTCGGAGCGGGCGGGGTTTACACCGATATCGACGAAGCCGAATCGCGCGGGCTTATCAGCCTGCCGGTGGAATTCAACCTGCAGGCGATCAGCGGCGTGCGCTACATGCTGAACGATCGTTGGTCGCTCGTGGTCGAAGCCGCTTATCGCCACGTCTCCAATGCCGAGATCAAGAAGCCGAATTTCGGTTTGGATAACATCGGCGGGAACGTCGGTTTCGGGTTCTCTTTCTAGGATCGCTCCATGAAAATCTCGCTCCTCATTTTTGCCGCGCTCTTGACGTTGAGCCTGCCCGTCCGGGCGGCGCTCGAATGGGAGAGTCGCGAGGCGGACCTGCACCCGACGATTTCGGACAAGGACGCGGTGGCCCATTTCAGATACAAAAATATCGGGGACAAAGCGGTGAAGATTACCGCGGTGAAACCGTCGTGTGGTTGCACAACTGCGGCCTTGCCCAAAGAGATCGTCGCGCCGGGCGAGAGCGGCGAGATCACCGCGACGTTTCATATCGGCGATCGGATGGGAATGCAGACAAAAACCATCCAGGTGATGACCGATGAGTCGGCCGACGCGAGCACTCTCCTCACGCTCAAAGCGGACATCCCAAAGCTGCTCGAGATCGCCCCGACTTTTCTCTATTGGTCCAAGGTCCAGCCTCTCACGCCGCGGACGATCGAGGCGAAAGTGGAAGAAAATTTCCCGGTGACAAAACTGGAAGTGACTTCGACCGACCGGGACGTGAAGGCGGTCGCGGAGCGCGTGCCTAACGAAAAGGCTTTCCGTATCACTGTCACCCCGAAGCCCGGCAACCGCCCGATCAATGCGCTTTTGAAGATCCAGCCAGACTTTCCAAAAGACGGGTCGAAGCTTTTCTACGCGAACGTCCGCATCGACGCCCATCCCGCAGCCGCTGCTTCGCCAGCCGCGCAAGCGGCAGCGAAGTAAGTCGTGCGCGCTTCGGTGCTCCGGCAGGTTGTTATTCTCATCGGCCTCGCCTTTCTGCCAGCCATCGGGCAGGCGCTTTATTTTCGTGGCCATCCCGGATGGCAGAAGCGGCCCGCAGATTCCAGCGAAGTAACTTTGGCGCAGACGAAAAAATGGGGCGCAATGGTGCTCTGGGTCGATGCCCGGCCTAACGAGGAGTTTGCGAGAGGCCACATCCCAGGGGCGCTGGCCTTGAACGAAGACGATTGGAATGGCCTCCTCCCGCAAGTCCTGGCGGCTTGGTCGCCGGAACGGAAGCTGGTGGTGTATTGCAGCCGGAAGAGCTGCAATGCGAGCCACGCCGTGGCCGAGCGTTTGCGTCACGAGGCGGGGTTGAAAAACGTTGACGTGCTCCCGGGCGGCTGGGAGGAATGGAAGGAAAATGCGCCTCGTTAGGCTGGTCCTCGCCGTTCTGGTCGGCGCGATTTTTGTTTACGCGGGAGTGCTGAAGGTATGTGATCCGATGCGTTTCGCGAGCGACATCAGCAACTACGCTCTCATCCCCTGGTCGCTCGGGGTGCGGGTCGCCTTTTATTTGCCCTGGCTGGAACTCATTGTCGGGCTCGCGTTGATTTTTCAGCGGTTTTTCGCCGGCGCACTTCTCCTGACGACGGCGTCGGTCGCGGTTTTCATCGGCGCGACGATCTGGGCCAGAGCGCACGGCATCGACGTGGCATGCGGTTGCTTCGGCAGCGCGAGCAGCAACTTGACACTCACCTGGCACCTCGTGCTCAACGGCTGCATTCTCGCTGCGCTCATCGTGCTCTGGTGGATTCGGAATGAGATGGGCCGCACGAGTCAGACTTCGACCTAAACTCTCCTCCGGTTCCTCACGAGGCATCCGCGAACCTGCGAGATGCGTATTTACTGCTGTTATCCCGCATAACCGCGTGGTGACGCACACTGCAACCAAACCAACTTACAAAAATATTATGGATATAGATGCGATCTCGAAACAGCTGACCACGCCGATGGGCACGACGCGCAGGCAGGTCTTGAAAAATTTAGGCGTTGGCGCCGTGGGCCTCGCCGGCCTTCGGATGCTCACGCGCACCGCGCAGGGTGCCAGCGGCGCGGGGCTGGATGCAGCGATCCTGCAGTTCGCCCTGAACCTCGAATATCTCGAAGCGCAGTTTTACACCTACGCGGTTTTCGGCACCAACATTGAATCACAAGGAATCGCGACGGACGGCGCGGGAACCAAAGGAGGCGTCACGATCAAGGCAAATCCGAAAGTGCCTTTCACCGATCCACTCATCGCCCAATACGCGGCCGAGATTGGTAAGGACGAACGCCATCACGTTACCCTTTTCCGCGGGGCGCTGACTGCGGCTGGGGTCCAGCCGGTCGCGCAGCCGGCGATTGATTTGCTCAACAGTTTCAACACCCTCGCCGTCGCGGCTGGGCTCGGTAGTAGCTTCGATCCGTTCGCAAACGATACGAATTTCCTCCTCGGCGCCTTCGTGTTCGAGGATGTCGGCGTGACTGCTTTTAATGGCGCTGCGCCCCTGCTCACAAATAAGGATTTCCTGGCCAGTGCGGCCGGAGTTCTCGCCGTGGAAGCATATCACGCAGCCAACATCCGGGTGAATCTTCTGGAGTTGAAGCAGCAGGCTGCCGCCCAAAAAATATCCGATCTGCGCGATGCGCTCGACGGCACGACCGATGACGATCAGGGCATCGTCGGCCCCGCTGGGGGCGCGAACATCGTGCCGACGGACGACATGGGTCGCGCCTTTGCCCGCACCACCCGGCAGGTCTTGAACATTGTCTATGGCGCGCCGGATGCCACGAAGGGACTTTTCTTCCCGAATGGCCTCAATGGCTCCATCACCAAATAACGCGGCTTTCCATCCTCACGTCCCAATGAAAAAACTTATTTTAGCAACGGTGACGGCGGGAGTGCTTGCGTTGTTTTCGGGGTTCACGCCTGCCCAGGCGCAGGTGACCACCCCGAGCGATCAGGTGCTTTTCGGCATCACCCTTTTCAAGAACCAATTAATCAAAATCGATCTCACGACAGGCGTAGGTACGCTCGTCATGAATATCGGTTCGACGGAGTCGGGCTACGGTCTGGCGACATTTGGCGGGAGTCTCTACACCTTTAATCCCAACACAAGCAGCCTCGATAAACTGAGCACAGTCGACGGCCGGGTGCTCTCGAGCACTCCGCTGAGTGTGACTGGCCTCGCGGGGGAAGGCGATCTGGTAATTTCGACTACGGGCGTGGGGTTCCTCGCCTCGGCGTTCGATCCCAGCGGAGCTCCGACTCATCCGCTCTATCAGTTCGAT
>JACDGM010000069.1 GCA_013815325.1 Chthoniobacterales bacterium | reverse complement strand
AAAACCGAACGCGCTGTAGAGGCCGGGCGTTGGGATTATACGCCGCCGGTGAGAACGGTACTCGGTGGAAAGCTCGCGCGGAAGAGCGCCTTTGCGCTTCGCGTTTCGCCTTCCGCATTCCCGTGGCGACCTTTGTTTCTTTGTGGCCGAGCACGACGACCCTCACCTCCATAGCTATCCTTGCGCCATCGACAAACTTGGATCCGCCTCAGCAATCGCTGAGCAAATCAACCGCCTCGCCGCCGGCGGACTCTAGGATCCCATATTCCCCGTCGAGCGCCGCGGACTGAGCAAACGTCTTCTACCAAATCGACCGATCTGCTCGCCGCTCCTGCCGCTCGGTCCTGGCTCGCTCCTCTGCTCAATCCGGCTGTTTCTTCCGCTGAACTGAGCGTCCTGCGGCAATACAGCGGACTCACCCTAACCAACATTATTGCGCCACGACTCCTCGATCGAAGAAGCGCGTGGATGTCCTTGCTCGCAAGGCTTTGAATTTGGATTCCGAAATGCCAGCCCTCGCGATCGGTGAACGCGGAATCCAAACGATATGCGGAGTGCTGTGGGAAAGGTCAGCTCTGGGCAGAGATAACATTGCTCTAATATCTCCCACACTACCGTCCCTTGAATCACGCTCGGAGCGGAAACGAACAGATCGTGAGCTTTCATAGACGTAAACTCCCAATGTTGAATCGAGCAAGACAGTCGCGCAGATCGAAGAGGAGACCGGAATTGCCGAATTGGGAGTCAAATCCCTTAGCTAATGAATTTCAGCAGTCTGCCGAAATGTCCATCCTGCGCGTTTCAACGAAGCGGTGTACCGCGTGTAACCAAGTACCACAAAATGTTTCGGATTCTTCGGAAAAGCACTGTCCATCTTTGCTCCGTACCCACTCGTTTCGCCAAAAAGAGTCGAGCTGCTCGGATTCTGATGCGGCTGAAGAGGCGCCCTTAGTTGAATTCGACGCAACAACGCGACCAATACGCGGACGCGCCAGCATCGCGTCGACCTTCCGCCATCGCTCTAATACTCTGCGCCGTCGCACTCCGAATCGAGAACGAGCAGATCGCAGCCACGGATAACATCGGCCAGGTCCGCCTCAGATATACCGGCAATGGCGACGACGGGGGGATCGGAGGAATCCCGGTCGCGGTATGGTTGCTGCTCAAGATCGGAGAAGCTTTTTCCATGCGCTCCGTCTTCATTCTTTATCGTCCCCGATTTCGCGCTCACCAATGCAAAGCCGCACCGTTCGGCCAGCTCCAGGACATGCCGCCGAAAGGTTCGCGATGAAGAACGGCCAGAGCGTCAGTCCAGAGGAAACCGAGCGTGCGCAGATCGTTCCCGAGGCGGCGAGCGAACTCAACAATCTCATCCAAATTATCTCCAGCACGGTCGTGCTGCTGGAGAAGATGTGGAAAGGTCCGTCGGAGTCGGAAGAGCATTTCGAGGTTCTCCGCACCAGCGTGGACCGGGCCGCGAAAGTAACCGCTCGGCTCGTGCAGCACGCCGGCGGCACGAATCAAAAAAACGTTCTCCATTGCGACCTTGCGGCGGGCGCGGAAGCCAGACCCGCGCCGAAAAAGCCGGGCGGAAATCAGCGTTGCATCCTCGTCGTCGATGACGAGCCGATGGCGCTTGCCCTCTCGCGCTACGTTCTGGCGCAAGCTGGGTTCGCCGTGGCCACCGCTCAATCCGGTCTCGAAGCGATTGATCTATTCGGCAGGGAGCCGAACCGGTTCAGTCTCGTTTTGCTGGACCTCTCCATGCCCTCCATGGATGGCGAAGAGACCTTCGTTCGCCTTCGCGCAATCAACCCGAAAGTGCCGGTTCTCCTCAACACCGGCTTCATTGAAAAGCATCGGCTCGAGCGCATGATGGACGCCGGCCTCGCCGGATTTTTGCGCCGGCCGTATCAGCCCGACGACGTTCTCGAGCAGATCGGATCGGTCCTCGAGAGCGCCCCAGCCTAACGAACTCGTTGACGGCTAGGCCGATTTCCCGGTTGCCAGACTGCTCACGTCACCCGCAGGTTGGCGGTGATGGATCTGAGCGACTATCTGCGGGCTTCGCGTCGCGCCTTGCTCTTTACGGGCGCGGGTATTTCGACCGGGAGCGGCATACCCGATTTTCGTGGACCGCAAGGTGTCTGGACCCGGCGCCGGCCGGTTTACTACGAGGACTTCATGACCTCGGAAGCCGCCCGCCTGGAACACTGGGATTACAAGTTGGAGGCTTGGGAAGCATTCCGCGAAGCTCAGCCTAACGAGGTCCATCGCGCGATCGTTAGGCTGGAAGAAGCGGGCAGACTCCGTATGGTCGTGACGCAAAACATCGATGGGTTACACAACCTCGCCGGCACCAGCCCGGAGCGGCTCGTGGAACTGCACGGCACCAATTCGCTCGTCGAATGCCAAAGCTGCCAGTGGCGCGACGATCCACAACCGCATTTCGATTTCTTTCGCGCACACCGCCGGCCGCCGCTCTGCGCCTGCGGCGGCTTTTTGAAACCGGCGACCATCAGTTTCGGGCAGAATCTCGATGCGGGTGAATTAGAACGCGCACGCGTCGCGGTCATGGAAGCCGACCTGGTCGTCGCCCTCGGCTCGACCCTCTCGGTTTATCCGGCGGCTTCCTTCCCGCTCCTGAGCGCGCGCCGCGGCGTTCCCTACGTCATTATCAATCGCGGCGCCACGGAGCACGATCACGAGTCATGCGTCTCGCTTCGCCTCGACGGCGAGGTGAATGAAATTTTTCCGTCCGCCGTGGCCGAAGCGTTAAATTAAATTTTCATGATTCGGTTTCGATTCTTTATCTGCCTCCTTTTATTGTTAGGCAATGTC
Organism: Chthoniobacterales bacterium; assembly: GCA_013815325.1. Classification (GTDB taxonomy): domain Bacteria; phylum Verrucomicrobiota; class Verrucomicrobiia; order Chthoniobacterales; family UBA10450; genus Palsa-1392. The sequence continues at coordinate 21,108 of JACDGM010000069.1, read as the reverse complement.
CCCGCGGCGCGAGCCGCGGAACGGGAATTTCGCGGAGCCTGGGTCGCGACGGTTTACAATCTCGACTGGCCTTCCCAACCGGGCCTACCCGCTTCCGTCCAGCAGGCCCAACTGCGCGCCCTGCTCGATCGCGCCGCGGAGCTGAAGCTCAACGCCATTCTCCTGCAAGTGCGACCGGCGAGCGACGCTCTTTACGCTTCGGAAAAAGAACCTTGGTCGGAGTTCCTCACCGGCACAGCGGGCGTGTCGCCGGGCTACGATCCGCTCGCCTTCGCCATCGCGGAAGCGCATGCGCGCGGACTCGAGCTGCACGCCTGGGTGAATCCTTTCCGCGCCGCCATCAACGCGAATGTAAGACTGCCCGTGAAGCACGTGGCGAAAGAGCATCCGGAATGGGTGCGCCGCTTTGGGAGACAGCTCTGGATCGATCCGGGTGAACCAGCGGCCCGCTCTTACGTGATAAGTGTTATCACCGACATCGTTCGCCGCTATGACATCGATGGCCTACACCTCGACGACTACTTTTACCCTTATCCGCTTAAGTCGGGCGCCGCCTCGTTCCCAGATGACTCGAGCTGGCAACGCTATGGCATCAAGAGCGGCATGACCCGCGCGGATTGGCGGCGCGATAACATCAACGATTTCGTCCACTCGATGTATCGGGCAGTGAAAGCGACGAAGCCGAGCGTGCGTGTGGGTATCAGCCCGTTTGGAATCTGGCGGCCGGGCGTGCCGCCGACGACGACAGCAGGGTTGGATGCTTACGCCGAACTCTTCGCTGACTCACGCAAATGGCTCGCGCAAGGCTGGGTCGATTACCTTGCGCCACAGCTTTATTGGAGCATTCGACCCGCGGATCAAAGCTTCCCCGTATTGCTCAATTGGTGGCGCGCGCAAAGTCACGGGACGCCGGTCTGGCCTGGGATTGCGACGGAACGGATTGGGACGAAGCGGCCGGCGCGCGAAATCATCGAGCAGATCGAGCTGACCCGCCGAGGCACCTCATCGCCGGGCCACATCCATTGGAGCATGAAAGCACTCATGCGAAACCAAGGCGGGATCGACAATCTGCTGCGGGCTGGACCTTATGCAGAGAAAGCGGGGGCGCCGCGCTAACTGGTTCGACTTTTCAATGAAACCTTTGCCGCAGACCTTGGGCGCCGGGACCGTTCTTCAGGTCACTCCAGATGGCGCCCTTCTAACACTACTTTCTGGTCTAACTCAGCCCACCGGCCTGGCTTTTCGACGGCCAGATTCAGCGGCGATACGGCGGGCGTGGGCAACCTTTATATCGCTGATCCCGCAAGCGGTCTCATCACGGAAGTGCCCAAGGTCGGCAGTCCGACTACTTTCGCCTCCGGGGGCAGACCTAACTTCCTCGTTTTCGAGGTGAACTCGCCTACGCCCCCGCCGACCCCGAGTCCTACTGCGACACCCAAACCAACCCCGACGCCCACTCCCGCTCCGGGAATATTGCAAAATATCTCTACTCGCGCCCAAGTCTTGACTGGCGACAAAGTTTTGATCGGCGGCTTCATTGTCCAAGGTGGGACAATGCCTAAGAAAGTCATCATCCGTGCCGTTGGGCCGTCCTTGTCGGATGCGACTCATCCCGTGGCCAACAGCCTGGCTGATCCGGTCCTGGAATTGCACAAGCCCAATGGCAGCGTGGTGACTAACAACAACTGGAAAGACACTCAGGAGCAAGTCATCAAGGACAGCGGCGTGGCCCCAACCAACGATCTCGAGTCCGCCATCGTCGCAACTCTCGACCCAGTTGATCCGACCGTTGCCGGAAGCGGACAATACACGGCAGTTATGCGCGGGAAGAATGGTGGAACCGGTGTGGCCTTGCTTGAAATTTTTGACCTTGATGACCCGGCTGCGACCACCTCTGAGCTCGCTAACCTGAGCACACGTGGCCTTGTGGAAACGGCCGACAAGGTCCTGATCGCGGGTTTCATCGTAGGACCTCCCGGAAACGACGAACAAATCCTCATCCGCGCGCTAGGGCCGAGTCTATCTGCGGCCGATGTGGCGGATCCGCTGGCTGATCCGACGCTGGAATTGCATAACGAGGACGGCCTTACGGTTGCCTTCAACGACAACTGGCAGGAGGGCAATAAGAGTGGCATCAACGCGACGGGTCTCGCCCCCAGCAGGGTGAAAGAGTCAGCCATTCTTGCGAACCTCCTTTCCGGCAACTACACCGCGATCGCTCGCGGCGCCGGTGACACGAGCGGCGTGGCCTTGGTTGAGGTTCTATCATCTCGATACTGTCACCTCCGCAGCGAGGTAAGCTTGGTTGGAGCGGCGGTCTCGCGACCGCCGCTACCTGTGTTCGCCTTCCCTCTGCGAGGCGCGGGACTGGTGGCAAGCACTCGGCTCCGATTACGCCTCCCGCCCGGGCTTCGCAGAGCGAAGCGTCTATTAAGTCCGCGCTTAAGCGCCGCCAGTGCCCTTGCCAAATCGCGCCGCCGCGTGGATGAACTTGTCTCCAGCTATGAATTCGATCGCCCTCTCCGAAATCCGCAAGTCCTTCCCCGCTCTCCAGCGCACTCACAACGACCATCCCGTCGCCTACTTCGACGGCCCGGGCGGCACCCAGGTCCCTCATGCGGTTGTGACGGCCATGACCGATTACCTTTTCCAACACAACGCGAACACGCATTGGTCCTACCCGAGCAGCGAGGAAACCGATGCGATCGTGAGCGCTGCGCGCCAGGCCCTCGCGGATTTTCTTAATGCCACGCCTAACGAAATCGTTTTCGGCGCGAACATGACGACCCTCACGTTTCATCTCGCCCGCGCCCTCGGTCGCAACTACGGGCCGGGCGACGAAATTGTGCTCACGGAGTTGGATCACCACGCCAATATCGCGCCCTGGCGCGCCCTCGAAAAAGAACGCGGCGTCACCATTCGCATGGCCCGGATGATTCCCGAAACCGGATTGCTCGATTGGGCGGACTTTGAAGAGCAGCTCAGTGAGCGGACCCGGCTCATCGCGATCGGCGCGGCCTCCAACGCCCTCGGCACCATTACCGACATCGGCCGCGCCGCGAAAATGGCGCACGCCGCTGGCGCCCAGATTTTTGTCGATGCGGTGCATTACGCGCCCCATCAACTGGTCGACGTGCGTGCCTGGGACTGCGATTTCCTCAGTTGTTCTGCGTATAAGTTTTACGGCCCGCACATTGGCGTGCTCTACGGCCGGCATGAGCTGCTTAACGCGATCGACTTTCCGAAGCTGATTCCCGCCTCGAACGCCGCGCCGGAACTCGCCGAGACCGGCACCCAGAACCACGAAGGAATGGCGGGCGCAGCCGCGGCGGTTGATTTCCTCGCGTCGCTCGGTTCGGGAGAAACGCGGCGTTCCTGGCTGCAAGCCGCTTTTGCCGAGCTGCACCAGCGAAGTGTTATTCTCGTTAGGCAATTATGGGACGGTTTATCCGCCAGCGACGGCGTCCAATTGTATGGTCCGGCGCCGGCAGCGCCGCGCACGCCGACAGTGGCATTTACCCTCAGGGGCGTTCCTTCCAGGGAGGTGGCGGTTCGATTGGCCAAGGAGGGAATTTTCGTCTCGCACGGCGACTTCTATGCTACGACCGTGGTGGAGCGGCTCGGTCAGACGGCGGATGGGATCGTCCGGGCGGGCTGCGCCTGTTACACCACGAGCGAAGAAGTGGAACGTCTGGTCGAGGGCGTGCGGCGGATTTCCAGCTATTCAACTCTGCGATACGATGGAAACCAATCCCAAACGAAAGAACTAGAAAGAACTAATATGAAAGCAACCTGGCACGGCACCACCATTGCTGAGAGCGACGATACCGTCGTCGTGGAAGGCAACCATTATTTTCCAGCCGACTCAATCCGCCGCGAATATTTTCGCGAGAGCGAGGAGCACACCCATTGCCCATGGAAGGGCGAGGCAAGTTATTACGACATCGCGATCGACGGCGCGGTCAACGAAGGCGCGGCCTGGTATTATCCTGAGCCGAAAGAAGGGGCGGCCAACATCAAAGGACGCGTCGCTTTCTGGAAGGGCGTCGAAGTCAGATAACTTGGCTGAGCCGAATCCGGCGGGACACCGCTCGCGCAACAGCGCCGGCTTGCTCATGTTCCGGCGCGCGGCCCGCGGGCTGGAGCTTTTGCTCGTTCATCCCGGCGGTCCGTTTTTCAGCCGGAAAGACGAGGGCGCCTGGACGATTCCGAAAGGCGAAGCCGCGCCGAACGAGGATCTGCTGACGCGGGCGCGAATCGAATTTGCCGAGGAACTGGGCGTCGAGCCGCTAGCCGATCGCTTTCTCCCGCTGGGGTCGGTCCGGCAAAAAGGAGGCAAGACCGTGCACGCCTGGGCCTTCGAAGGAAGTCTCGCGCGGGATTTTATTTTGCGCTCGAATACTTTCGAAATGGCATGGCCGCCGCGCTCCGGCAAACGGCGCACTTTTTCAGAAATCGACCGGCTCGAGTTTTTTCCCGAGGAGATGGCCCGGCGCAAAACCAATTACGCGCAGGCGGAGCTTATCGATCGGTTGAAGGAAGCGCTGCAACGGGATTGATCCACTACCCTGGACGCGCGGAAAGCATGCCCGCCGGAGGACATGCTTCTGCCTGTCCAGTTTCTGTCTTCTGATACACTGCGTCGTTTATAGGAGTTGATATGGATCGACGTCGACTGCGACAGCGACGTCCTCTGGGAAGGGAAGCTTGTCGAGCGTCTCGCGGATGAGGCGGCTAAGTCGCAAGATCGCTTCTCCGCGGATGAGGATGTGGAATCGGTAGTGGCCTTGCAGCTTTTCGAGCGGCGCGGGCGCGGGATCGCCAAGTATATACTCGTTAGGCAAAGCTTCTCGCAGCCGACGCGTCAGAGTCTCGGCGGAAAAGCTGGCGCGCGCTTCATGCTCAGACCGGACCGTAATCAGGACGGCGTGGCGGAAAGGCGGGAAATCGCAGCGTTCCCGAAACTCCAACTCCTGTTCGAAGTATCCGGCGAAGTCATGATGACGCGCGAACTGGATCGAGGGCGAAAATGGCGTGTAGGTCTGGACAAAGACTTCGCCCGCCGCTTCGCCGCGGCCGGCCCGGCCCGCGACCTGGGTGAGCAATTGAAAGGTCCGCTCGCCCGCACGGAAATCCGGGAGGTGGAGCGCGAGGTCGGCGTTGATGATCCCGACCAAGGTGACGTTCGGAAAATGCAGCCCCTTCGCGATCATCTGCGTGCCGACGAGGATGTCGATCTTGCCCGCGCGGAAAGCGTGGAGGGTTTCGCGATAGGCGTCTTTGCGCGTCATGGAGTCGGCGTCCATTCGCCTAACGACCGCCTCTGGAAAAATCGCGGCCACGTTCGCCTCCACTTTTTCCGTGCCGAAGCCGGCATAGATAAGCGCGTCCTCGCCGCATTCCGGACAGCGCTTCGGGACGGCCGCGTTATGCCCGCAAAGGTGGCAGCTAAGGCGCGCGTTGCTGCGATGAAAGGTAAGGGCAACGCTGCAATTCGGGCAGTCGCGCGCTTTGCCGCAATGGCTGCAAAGGAGTGAGGTGGAGAAGCCGCGGCGGTTAAGAAAGAGAATGGTCTGCTCGTTTTTTGCGAGCCGATCGCTGATCGCGCCGCGCAATTTCTCGGATAAAATGGCGGCTGCCTTTTCTTTCCGGCGTTCCAATCGCAAATCAACGATGCGGATAAGCGGCATCTGACATTGATCGACGCGCTGGGTGAGCTTGCTCAGAACGTATTTACCGCGCGCGGTGTTGGCGTAACTCTCGAGCGATGGCGTGGCCGTGCCGAGCAGGACGACGCACTTCTCGATCTTCGCCCTAACGACCGCAACATCGCGCGCGTGATAGCGCGGCGCTTCCTCTTGTTTGTAGGAACTCTCGTGTTCTTCATCGACGACGATGAGGCCGAGATGGTCGAGCGGCGCGAAGACGGCGCTGCGCGCGCCGATAACAATGCGGGCACGGCCGGAGTGGAGCTTGTGCCACTCGTCGTGGCGCTCGCCTTCGGAGAGATGGCTGTGCAGCACCGCCACCATCTCCGGCTCGTCGGAGAAACGGCTTTTGAAACGCTCGACGGTCTGCGGCGTGAGCGATATTTCGGGGACGAGCACGATCGCGCTCTTGCCGCGCGCGAGGGTGGCGCGGATGGCTTGCAGATAGACTTCCGTCTTGCCACTGCCGGTCACGCCGTGGAGGAGGATTGGCGCGTGCGACTCGGGATTCTGCAGGGCGGTTTCGATCAATTGCAGGGCCGCGGTCTGCTCTTCGTTCATCCTCAGGTCGGCGTCGGCGAGAAACTTCTCGGCGCCGTGGGGATCACGCGCGACCGCCTGTTCGCGCAGCTCGACGAAGCCTCGCCTAACGAGTGCGCGGAGGGTCGAGTTGTCGAGCGACGTGTCGCGCAGGACGTCTGCTGCCGGCGCCGGAGCGGCCAACTGCGCGATCGCGTCGAGCAGCTCAGCCTGGCGCGGTGCGCGTTTGCGCAATTTCTCCAGCTCTTCCGCGGTCGCGCTGCGCGCTAAACTAACGAAAAGCTGTTTTCTCCAGCTCACCTCGGCGCGCCGGATGACCTGCGGGAGAAGGCTCCGCATAACGGACTCGATCGGACAGCAGTAATAGACCGCCATCCAACGGGCCAGCTCGATCAGGTTTGCGCTCAGGACCGGCTTCTCGCCTAACAATGCCTCGATCGGCTTGATTCCGTCGGCCGGGCTTTCCTCGAGCGTCGCGACAACGGTGGCGAGGAGCTTCTTGTCGCGAAACGGCACCCGCACGCGTGAACCGACGACGACCTTCTCGGCGAGGGTGGGGGGCACGCTGTAATCGAGTTCGCGTCGGATCGAGCGATCGATCACGACCCGGACGAATCTGGTGGAATTTAATTGCTCAGCCAAGGGATGCGTGAATTGCTGCTCTTTGTGAGTTTCCGCTCCGCCGCGCAACTTATCCATCGACGATCGGTTGCCGCCGCTCCTCGCGCCGCGACGCTTCTCTTCTGGCGCTGTCTTCTCGCGCGGGCGTGGCCGCCTCTACATCGCCCCGCCGGGCTCTGGGTTCGTTAGGCTCATGATTCGCATTCTTTTTAAATTGATCATTTGCCTCCTCCTGGCGGCGGCGGCGGGAATCGCCGCGCTCGCCTGGCGCTCGGGGGATCCCTTTTACACACTTTACGAGTGGATCAGCCCGGCGCGCTTCCAGCAATACGATCAACTCATTCGGACGGTGGCCAAGCCTAACGAACTTGACCCTATGCTGCTGAAGGCGGTGATCTGGCGGGAGAGCCGGTTTGATCCGAAGAAATTTGGGGGCGCGGGCGAGCGCGGCCTGATGCAGGTAAGTGAGATCGCGGCGCAGGAGTGGGCGACCGAGAAGGAGATCGAAAATTTCCACGCGGAGGAGTTGTTCGACCCGAAGACGAATCTGGAAGCGGGCGCATGGTATCTGCGCCGGGCGATGCTGCATTGGCAGGCGCAGGAGGAGCCGGTGCCCTTCGCCCTGGCGGAATACAACGCGGGCGCAAGTCGCGCGCAGCGCTGGGCTGGAGGCGACAGCAAACGGCGGATCGCGGCGGGCGAGTTTCAGCGGAACATCGACTTCCCTGGGACAAAAAAATACGTCGAGTCGATTCTGGCGCGTTATCAGTTTTACCAGCGACGCGGGCGCATGTAGCGGGGTTCGCGGTGCGGTAGCGTCTTCTATCGCGCCGGCCAAACTCTTGAGCGCGCAATGTCGAAGGCGACCGCTGAGCTAAAGATTTGTTCCAGTTTGATGGGGCGAACTCTGCCAGGTCGCGGGTTTCGCTGCGCTGCGAACGCTGGTGGCGGCACTTGTTGTCGTGGTCTTGGCGCATCCAGCCCAGAGCAAGCTGAGAAAAGAAATCGTGAACACGCCAGCGCAGTTCATAAGCATCGTCGATATTGCAGATTCCAAATTTCCTGTCAATCCTGGGCGTCCGTCCGTGGCGGCGCAGTATAAAAACGAGAAGCAAAAAGTCCGGCTCTCGGCTCCAGGTTCACGCGGACCGCCTCGCACTTGCGGAAGAGCGAAGTTCACCTACAGTGGCGCTTCGTTTATGGCAGAAAGCAGTGACACGAAGGATATGAAGGAGTTCCAGCTTCACGAGAAAGACACTGGTAGCGCGGATGTGCAAGTCGCACTTCTCACGCGCCGGATCGCGCAGCTCACCGAACATCTCAAGAGTCACGCCAAAGATCACTCCTCGCGCCGCGGCCTCCTTAAGATGGTCGCCACCCGCCGGAGCCTTCTCGATTACCTCGACCGGTCGAAGAATGACCGCTACAAGAGCGTCATCGGGAAACTCAACCTGCGGAAATAACCCGCACGATCTCTGGCGCCGCTCGCATCCGTCGCGCAGGGCTCGAGCCAATGCGCTAAAGTAAGAACACACCGCCTGTCCCGGCCGTCAGTGCACCTTGAGTATAGGTTTTAGCCCCGACACAGAGTTCGGGTTTGAAACCTACAGTCAGGGTGACCGGCCTGGATTTCGCACATCCAGAAAGCAACTATGCAACACAAGGTCACGGCCCAAATCGGGTCCACAGAAATCACTATCGAAACCGGCAAAATCGCCAAGCTCGCCGACGGCTCCGTTATCGTCTCCTGCGGCGAAACCATCGTCCTCACCAGCGCCGTCTCGGCCACCACAACCAAGGAAGGGCAGGACTGGTTCCCGCTTACCGTTGATTACCGGGAGAAAGCCGCGGCCGTCGGGAAGTTCCCGGGCGGCTATTTCAAACGCGAAGGTCGCCCGAGCGAAAAAGAGACGCTCACCTCGCGCATGACTGATCGGCCGTTGCGGCCGCTTTTCCCGGCGGGGTATCTTTACGACACGCAGGTCATCAGCATCCTCCTTAGCGCGGACGGGGAAAACGATCCCGACATTCTCGCGATCAACGGCGCCTCGGCCGCGCTCACTGTTTCCGACATTCCGTTTGCCGGCCCGATCGGCGCCGTGCGAGTCGCTCGCGTGAATGGAGAGTTCATCGCCAACCCGACGCACGTCGAGCGCGAGCAAAGCGATCTGGATTTGGTTTACGTCGGCACCGAGAACGACATCATCATGATCGAAGGTGCGGCCGACGAGCTGCCGGAAGAGGAGTTCGTGAAGTCGCTCGAGTTTGCCCACGGGCACGCGCGCGAAATGATCCGCATTCAGAAAGAACTCGCAGCCCAGGGCGGCAAGCCGAAGCGCGAAATGCCGTTGATGGAAGTTAAGCCGGAAATTCTGGAGATCGCCGACCGCGTGGCGGGCGATCGAATCGAGGCGGCGCTCTACACGGAAGGCAAAGTGGCGCGCAGCAAAGCCGTTGGCGGTCTGCGTGACGAAGTGAAAGCCGCGGTGCTCGAACGGTTCCCCGACGCAGAGAAATTCGCGATCAACCAGGCGTTCGATTACATCCAGAAAAAATCTTTCCGCAGCAACATCCTCGACAAGCAGAAGCGCGTCGATGGGCGCGGCTACGACGACCTGCGCAAAATCACCTGTGAAGTCGGCGTCCTCCCGCGCGCACACGGCTCTGCCATTTTCCAGCGCGGCGAAACGCAAGCGATGGCTCTGGCCACGCTCGCGCCGATCGAAGAATCGCAAAACATTGACGCCTACGGCGGTGGCGAAACCTCGAAGCGCTTTCTTCTGCATTACAATTTTCCGCCCTTCAGTGTGGGCGAGACTGGCCGCTTCGGCGGAGCGAGTCGCCGCGAGATCGGGCACGGTGCCCTGGCCGAGCGTTCGGTCGAGCCGGTCGTGCCGAGCCACGAAGATTTTCGTTATGCGATCCGCGTCGTCAGCGAAGTGATGGAATCAAACGGTTCCACTTCGATGGCGAGCGTCTGCAGCGGCATGCTCGCGTTGATGGACGCGGGCGTTCCGATCAAAACACCGGTCGCCGGCATTTCCGTCGGCCTCGTGACCGAGAGCGACGAAAGCGGCAACCTCAAGCGCTACAATTTGCTCACTGACATCATCGGTTCCGAAGATCACTTCGGCGACATGGATTTCAAACTTTGTGGAACCAAGGATGGTGTCACCGGTTTCCAGCTCGACCTGAAGTTGCCGGGTGTGAGCCACAAAATTCTCGCCGAAGCGATCTCCCGCGCAAAAGATGCGCGAATCAAAATTCTCGGCATCATGGCCGAAGCGCTCGCCCAGCCGCGCGAGTCACTGAGCAAGTACGCGCCGCGCATCGAGACCCTCAAAATCAATCCCGAGAAAATCGGCGCGCTCATCGGACCGGGCGGCAAAACGATTAAGGGGATCGTCGCCGAGACCGGCGCGGAGATTAACATCGAAGACGACGGCTCCGTCCACATCTATGCCACGAGCGGCGAGAGCATGGCCCGCGCGAAGGAAATCATCGGCGGCATGACCAAGGAAATCGAGATCGGCTCGATGTATCATGGGCGGGTTGTTTCCATCAAAGAGTTCGGCGCGTTCGTCGAAGTCTTCCCGGGCAAAGATGGACTTGTGCATATCTCTGAGCTGGCGGATTTCCGAGTGAACCGGACGGAAGATGTCGCCAAGATCGGCGAAATGATCTGGGTGAAATGCATTGGCATCGACGACAAAGGGCGCGTCAAATTGAGCCGTAAAGCCGCGCTCAAAGATCGCGGCGAAATCGAGACCGCCGGTGCGACGAGCGGAGCCGAAGGCGAAGGTGGTGGCGGAGAGCAGCGCTACGAGCAACGTCGCGATGAGCGTGGCGGCCCGCGGCGCGATCGCGGAGGTGATCGTCGCGGTGGACGTGATCGCGGTCCACGTCGTGACGGCGGCGAGAATCGTGGCGGAGGCGACCATCGCTCTGGCGGTAACGACCAGCCGCAAGCGCAGTCGGAGCCGGGCGATTACGAGCCGTCGCGATAGTCTCCTTTAGTCGTACTCTTGAACCTGCACTTACACTCTCTGCTGAGGTGTAAGTGTAAGTGAACGTGTAGGATTAAAGTGCGACCCTATACCGTGGCCGGCGAGAGTTGGCGCAGTTTACGGATGATGCGCGGGACGATCTCAAGGACGCGATCCAGTTCCGCTTCGGTGTTGTAACGCCCGAAGGAGAAACGCAGGCTGCTGCGCGCGCGCTCGTTTGTCAGGTGCATCGCGCGCAAGACATGGGATGGCTCGACCGCCCCCGTCGTGCAGGAAGAGCCTAACGAACAACAGACGCCTTCCTGATCGAGCTTGATTAGGATCGCCTGCGCATCGATCCCGATGAAGGCGAGATTGGAAGTGTTCGGCAGGCGCGCACCGGGATCGCCGTTCACCGCCACGTCTTCCACTTGCGCGAGGATGGTCGATTCAAAGCGATCGCGCAGCGTCCGCACCCGCGTGTTTTCTTCTTCCAGAGTTGCGGCAGCCAACTCCGCGGCTTTCCCCAGCCCGACGATCGAAGCAACGTTGTCAGTGCCGGCGCGGCGCCCGCCTTCCTGCGGGCCGCCGATCACCATCGGATGGAACTTCGAATTCCGGTTCACGAAGAGCGCACCGACGCCTTTCGAGGCATGGAGTTTGTGGCCCGAGAGCGAGAGAAACTGAAAGGATTGCCGGGAAAGATCGATCGACATTTTCCCCACGGCCTGCACCGCATCGGTGTGAAAGACCACACCCTTTGCCCGACAAATCGCCGCGATCTCCTCGAGCGGGAAGACGACTCCAGTCTCATTGTTCGCCCACATCACTGAAACGACAGCGGTGTCCGGTCGAATCGCGCGGTCGATCTCCGCGACGTCGAGATGTCCGTCGCCATCGACCTCCACGATCGTCACCTCGCAACCGCGCTGCCCCGCGGTCTGGCAGAAATTCAGGACGGCGTTGTGCTCCACCGAGGTCGTCACGATGTGCCGCCGGTTTGGCGTCATTTGCAGGGCGGAGTGGAGCGCGGTGTTATCCGATTCGGTCCCGCCGCTCGTGAAAACGATCTCGTTAGGCTGACAACCGAGCAGCGCCGCCACCCGCTCATGCGCGAGCTTTGTTGCATCCTTCACCTGCGCGCCAAAACGGTGCGCGCTCGAGGGATTGCCATATCGTTCGGTCAGGAAGGGCATCATTTCCTCCAGCACCTCCGGATCGATCCGTGTGCTGGAGTTGTTATCGAGATAGATAATCTGTTCGTCGCTGCTCATGAGATTTTGCGACCGCGACCGGCCGTCGATTATTCCGGCGGTCGCGGCTCGTTACCCGGATGTTGCGCATGATGATGCGTCCAGCGGAAGTAAAGATTTCGCAAATAAATCGGCAGCGGCAAGGCGGTTTGCAAAATGCCCACGGAATCGTGCCGGTAAATCGCGAAGTAGCTCAGGGTCAAGATCGACCCGAGCGCGCTGCACTCCCAGAATCCGATTGGAATCACGCTCTTCCGGGCGCGTTCGGACGCGATCCATTGGATCATAAAACGGAGGCCGAAAATCAGGCTCCCCGCCAGACCGACGAATTTCCAGGGTGTGAGAGTGACGTGATACCACGGCGTCGCGGTGATGAGGGCAAAAGTGTGCATAAGCGAGGACTAACCACCGCGCCCGTCCCGGTGCACAGCGATTTTTTTGAAATCGAATCCTAAACTCTGTGAACTCGGCGAACGCTGTGGTTCAATGCCCGCATGACTTCGATTTGGGATTACGCGAACCCGCATCTGCGTGAGCTCGCCCTTTACGAGCCTGGCAAGCCAATCGAGGAGACCGCCCGCGAATCGGGTTTGCGCCCCGACCAAATCGTCAAGCTGGCCTCCAACGAAAATCCCCTCGGACCTTCTCCGCGCGCCGCAGAAGCCATGCAGCGGGCACTGACCGAGGCGAATTTTTATCCCGATGGCAGCGGATTTTATGTGCGTGACGCCCTCGCCCAAAAGCTCGGGCTCGCTCGCGAAAACATCATTCTCGGCAATGGCTCGAACGAAGTTATCGAGTTTGTCGGCCACTCTTTTCTGCGGCCGGGGGTGGCGGCGGCGACTTCGGAAAATGCCTTTATCGCCTACAAGCTGCTCACCGCACTTTTCGGCGCCACGCTCGTCGAAGTCCCCGATCGCGACCATCGATTCGACCTCGAGGCGTTACTCGGAGCAATCACCGAGCGCACCCGTGTCCTCTTCGTCGCCAACCCGAACAATCCCACCGGCACCCTCGTTAGGCAGGAAGCGATCGACCGCTTCATGGAGCGCGTGCCTAACGAAATCATCGTCGTCTTCGACGAAGCGTATTTTGAATACCTCGACAATCCGCCGGATGCGCTCCGCTTCGTGAGGGAAGGTCGCAACGTCGTCGTCCTGCGGACCTTCTCTAAAATTCACGGCCTCGCCAACCTCCGGCTCGGCTACGGGATCGCGCGACCGGAGCTGATCCGCCTCCTGCAAAGGACAAGGGAGCCGTTCAACATTAACGGCATCGTCCAGGCCGGCGCGATCGCGAGTCTGGCGGATGAAGAACACCAGACGGAAACAAAACGCGTGGCCGCCGAAGGCCGCCAATATCTGGAAAGCGAATTCGCTGCGCTCAAGCTTCCGTTTGTTCCAAGCGTGGCAAATTTCGTCCTCGTGCAAGTGGGCGACGGGCGCGCGGTCTTTCACGCCATGCTCAAAAAGGGCGTGATTGTGCGCGCCCTGAAAGGCTACAAACTCCCGGAGTGGGTCCGCATTTCCATCGGGACGATGGAGCAGAATCGCAGGTGCATCGCGGCGCTGCGGGAAATGTTGTAGGTCCGCTGTCTCAGCGGACAGGCTGCGCGTCGGTCGCCCCTCCTGGTCGATGCGCAGAGGACAGCGCACCCTACAACGTCGGTGCTAGAATCCAGGTAAGCTACGCGCAGATTGGAGATGACTGAATCTTTCAAAGAGACCATCGCGGCTGTCTCGACACCCTCGGGAGAGGGCGCGATCGCTCTCGTTAGGCTGGCGGGGCCGGAAGCGATCGCGGTGGCGGATCGGGTTTTTCGCGCAAAACAAAAAGCGTCTGAATTGGCGTCACACTTTCAGCAGTTTGGCGAGATCGTCGAGGGCGACCGGCTGATCGATCAGGTGATGCTCTCGGTGCATCGGGCGCCCGCCAGTTATACGGGCGACGATGTGGTCGAGATTAGCTGCCACGGCGGCGTGTTGGTCACAGCCCGCGTCTGGGAAGCATGTCTGCGCGCCGGGGCGCGCGCGGCGCGGCCGGGGGAGTTCACCGAACGCGCCTTTTTGAATGGGAAGCTTGATCTCACCCAAGCCGAGGCGGTGATCGATTTGATCCGGGCACAGACGGATCTTGCGCTGCGTTCCGCAACGGAGCAGCTCGAAGGCCGGCTCGGAGAACGCATATCGCGGTTGCGCGAAGACTTGATTTCATTGATCGCGCATCTTGAGGCCTATATCGATTTTCCGGATGAGGACATCGAGCCGGACGTGGGCGAAGCCTTCCGCGCGCGGCTCGATAAAATCCGGGGCCAAATGGAAGCGCTCCTCGCCACTGCCGAGCAAGGCCGCATTTTTCGTGAAGGCGTGCGCGTCGTGATTTACGGGGCGACGAACGCCGGCAAATCGAGCCTGCTCAACCGTCTCCTGGGATTTCCGCGCGCGATCGTGAACGAGATGCCAGGCACAACGCGCGACACAATTGAAGAGGTGGTGAATCTGCGCGGAGTGGCTTTGCGCTTAACGGATACAGCGGGACTGCGGGCGAGCGCCGACGCTGTTGAACAGGAAGGGATGGCACGGACGGAGCGTTCGCTGGCGCAGGCCGATCTTGTTCTGCATCTCGTGGACGCGAACGCGGCAAAGCCGGAATATGCCGGCATGGAGAACGCCGGGCGCGCAGAGCTGTTGCTCTTGAACAAGAGCGATTTGCCGGAGCATTCGGATTGGAAAACTTGCGATGCGCGGCGCATTTCCTGCACGGCGGAGAAGGGGCTTGAAGGTCTGGAGGAGCAGATCCTGGCGAAAGTGAGCGGGCAACGCTGGGACATCCCGAGTGCGGTGGCGATCAATGCCCGGCATTGCGATTGCCTGCGGCGCGCGCTTGAGGCCTGCGATCGTGCGCGGGCGGCCTTGCTCGAAAATCTGCCGCCGGAATTCATCTCGGTCGATCTCCGCGCCGCCCTGCACGCGGTCGGCGAAGTGATTGGGCAGGCCGATATGGAGGACATTCTGGACGCGCTCTTCGCCACTTTCTGCATCGGTAAATGAATCGCCTAACGAGCAGGTGGTACGAGCATTTCGTCCGCCCGCTGCTTTTCCGGATGGATCCGGAAACTGCGCATCATCTGGCGCTGCGAGCGCTGCGCGTGCCCGGCGCGCTCGCGGGGTTGCGCGGGTTCGGGCCCGCGGCGCAGCCGCTGATGCTTTTTGGAGTTTCCTTTCGGAATCCGCTCGGCCTCGCGGCCGGCTTTGACAAGAATGGCGTCGCGCTTCCAGTCTGGGAAGCGCTCGGATTTGGCTTCGTTGAAATTGGCACCGTCACGGCGCGCCCACAGCCGGGGAACCCGCGGCCGCGTATTTTTCGTTATTCTGGCCCGGAAGCGCTCATTAACCGGCTGGGCTTTAACAACGACGGCGCAGAGGTGATTGCGCAACGCCTGCGCCGGCTGCGTGGGAGCGCGCGGCCACCATCGATTCCGATTGGGATCAACCTCGGCAAATCCCGGCTGACGCCGATCGAAGAAGCGGCAGCGGACTATCTCTATTCGTTCCGCTTGCTCCAACCCCTCGCCGATTACATCGCGCTCAACGTCAGCTCGCCAAATACGCCCGGCTTGCGGTCTCTCCAGGAGCACGCGGCGCTTGTCGAGTTGCTCCGCACGATAACATCCGAAAATGCGCTCTTCCCGGCACCGAAGCCGATCCTGCTTAAGATCGCGCCAGATCTTTCCGAGATGGAAATGAAAGAGATCATCAGTGCGTGCGAGGAATTTGCGATTGCCGGGATTATCGCGACGAACACGACGCTGGATCACTCAGCGATCGCGCCGGACGCGGATGAACAAGGAGGATTGAGCGGGAGCCCGTTGCGCGGCCGCTCGACGGCGGTAGTGAGTTTTTTGCGCGCTCATACCCGATTGCCGATCATCGGTGTGGGAGGAATTTTCGATGCGGCGTCTGCGCGGGAAAAATTCGAAGCGGGCGCGCAGCTCCTGCAGGTCTACACCGGCTATGTCTATCGCGGGCCGGGATTATTGCGCGAAATTCTGGGCTGAGGCACGACGCCGCCATTGCAGCGTGCGCTCTCCTCAGCGTAACACGCCTAACGATCCGCTCCCGCTGCGCTTTTCTCAATCAACTGCCGCGCCCGCTCGGCCCCGAAGCGGCCTAACGATTTGAACTTTTTCCCCTTGGCGTCGTTGTAGGAAACGAAGAAGTGCTCGATCTCCTCGAGCAACTGCTGGTTCACGTCGTCGAGGCTCTGGAATTCCTGGTGCACTCGTGAGTTAGCCGCAACGGCGATGAGCCGGTCGTTGCGCGCGGTGTTCCCCTGCTCGGTTTGTTCAGCTTCGATCACACCGAGGAGCCGGGCCGGGACGAGACAGCCGACGAAGGCCGGTTCATCCATCAAAAGGAGGATGTCGAGCGGATCGCCGTCGCCCCCCATGGTGCCGGGGATAAAGCCGAAGTCGAAGGGAAAAACCGCGCCCGCGGGGAGGACGCCGCTGAGTTCAAAAAGGCCGCTTGCTCCCGGTAGGAGTATTTGTTGCGGCTGTTCTTCGGGGTATCAATGACGGCGTTGATATCGCCGTTCTTCTCGCGGAATGGCTGGAGCTTTTCGTAGGGATGCATGAAAGGAAAACGGTTGCCCACTCCACTTCGGCCGGGGGGTTGAGCTTATCACCGTCACCCAGCACTCCTTAAAAACCGGCGAATAAACCTTTGCGCGTCGCGTCCTACAGCGGCCCGGAGCGAGTCCACGCCGTCCAATTGCGCGGACAGATGCGATGTTTCTGCGCCAGTCTGATGCCAACTCTCTTGCCAAGCCTCCCATTCTAATATCTCCTCTGCGCGTTTTCCGCTCGTTATGCTCCTTCACCTGTCGACGCTCAAATGTCTCGCGCTCGGTCTACTGGTGACGGTCGCGCAGGTGGCGCTGGCGGTTAGTTGGGCTCAGCCGCCGGGCACGTGGACGGAGCGCTATCGCACCCTTGCGCAGCACGATAGCTATTGGTTTGCCAATATCATCGATCGCGGCTACGGCACGACGCTGCCGCCGGTCGATCACAAGGAAATGGAGGTGTCGAATGTTGCGTTTTTCCCGGCCTATCCCCTGCTCGCAAAGGCGGTGCGGCGCATCACCTCGCTGGACACCTACGCCGCGCTGCTGGTGACGGCGCAGCTCGCAACCTGGGGTTTCTGGGGTTATTTTTTCCTCTTCGCGCAACGCTGGGAGCTATCGCTGCCAGCGCAGACTTTCGGCGCCCTCGCGATCGCGGCGCATCCCGCGGCATTTTATTTGGTCGCTGGTTACTCGGAGTCGCTTTTCCTCGCGGCACTGGTGGGGTTCATCTATTGGAGCACGCGGGAAGGGCCGACGGCTCGGGTGCTCGCGGTCTTGCACGGCGGAGCGATGTCGGCGACGCGCATCGTTGGACTGCCTTGTGCGCTGTTCCCGGTGGTGAATTCGATCGTGACGAAAGGCGGCGACCGCGCGAATAACTTTCGCGAGCGGGTCTGGCGGCTCCGGGCGCCGCTGTTGGTGACGGCGTTCTCGATGCTCGGGGCAATTCTGTTTTTTATCTACTGTCAGGTCCGCTGGGGCCGTTGGGATATTTACATGCTCACGCAGCACGCTGGCTGGGCCATCGTGCCGGATTATTTGGCTGCGTTCCGGCCGCGCAATTACCGTTGGGCGCTCCCTCCGTACTGGGATACATCGGTCGTCAGTCAATTTACGAGCGCGTTGGCGGGCTGGCTCTTCCTGGCTATCGCGGCGGTGGAACTGGTCGCGGCGATCGGCCGGCGGAGTGGTTGGCGCCGGCGCGTCGGACTCTATTTTTGCGCGGCGATCATCTACGGCATTTCGCTGGCGGGCGTGGCCTCGGTGCAGATGGAAAGCATGCTGCGCTACGATCTTTGCGTGCATGCCCTTGTTGTCCTAGGATTGCTCCACTTCTTGCGGGAGTTCCGGCTCGTACCGGTCTTCGCGCGGGCCCTCGCGATGAGCATCGCGGCGCTCGTCTTCGCCGCTGGGCTCGCTTTGCAGGGTTATTATGTCTGGAATTTTACTCAGGGAAATTGGGTCGCTTGATCGAAACATGAAAACTGCGGTGGCCATCATCGGAGCGGGACCGGCCGGACTTACAGCCGGCTATCTCCTTGCCAAAAACGACGTCGAGGTCACCGTCCTGGAGCTCGACCCGGTTTACGTCGGTGGTATTTCGCGCACCGCCCGCTACAAAGGTTTTCACTTCGACATCGGCGGGCATCGCTTCTTCTCGAAATCGAAAGCGGTGGACGATTTCTGGAACGAAATTCTGCCTAACGACATGCTGCAGCGGCCGCGCTCCTCGCGCATTTTCTATGGCGGAAAGTTTTTTGCGTATCCGCTGAAACCGTTCGAGGCGCTCATGAAGCTCGGGATCGTGCGTTCGCTTCTCTGCGTCTTCTCGTGGCTGCGGGCGCGGCTTTTTCCGGTGGCGAACCCGCGCAACTTCCAGGATTGGGTGACGAACCAGTTCGGCCGCCGACTTTTTAACACCTTCTTTAAAAGCTACACCGAAAAAGTTTGGGGGATGAACTGCCGCGAGATCTCGGCCGACTGGGCGGCGCAGCGGATCAAGGGCTTGTCGTTAGGCAGCGCGATCAGGAATGCGCTCCTTCCGCAACGCCAGCCGCGCGACAAGAGCAAGATCATCAAGACGCTGCTCAATTCTTTTCGTTACCCGAGGAAAGGCCCCGGCATGATGTGGGAAGTTTGCGCGGAAAAAATGCAGGGCCTCGGCGGCGAACTCGCGATGGGTTGCAAAGTGACCGGCTGCGAATACGACGCGCTGACCGAAACCTGGAGCGTGCAGTTCCGCGACCGCGAGGGGCGGGAGCAGACGCTCGAAGCCGAGCATGTGATCTCGTCCGCGCCAATGCGGGAGCTGGTCCGCGGCCTCACGCCGGCGGTTGCGCCGCGGGTGCGGGACGCGGCGGCCAGCTTGAAGTATCGCGATTTTCTCACGGTCATGCTCATCGTTCGCGCGGAGGACGCTTTCACCGACAACTGGATTTACATCCACGATCCGAGCGTGAAGGTGGGCCGGATCCAGAACTTCCGTTCCTGGTCGCCGGAGATGGTGCCGGAGCCCGATAAAGCCTGCTACGGGCTGGAGTATTTCTGTTTCGAGCATGACGGCCTCTGGGATTCGACCGATGAGAGCTTGCTCGAGCTGGCGAAGCGTGAACTCGCGCAGATTGGCCTGGCCAAAGCAGGTGACGTGGTTGACGGCTGCGTCGTTAGGCAAAAAAAAGCCTACCCGGTTTACGACGACGACTACGCCCGCCACGTGGCGACGATCCGGACGGAGCTGGAGCAGCATTACCCGAACCTGCACCTCGTCGGCCGCAACGGGATGCACAAATATAATAACCAGGACCACGCCATGATGACCGCAATGCTCTGCGTGGAGAACATCCTCGCCGAAGAAAAGCTTTACGACCTCTGGCAGGTGAACGGCGACGCGGAATACCACGAGAGCGGCGAAGCAGAACCTGGGCCGGAGCACGGTACGGCCATTCGCCTGGTACCGATGCGCACCTCGGCGGCCGCGGCATTGGCCTCCGAGCAGAGCGGCTAGGTGGCCTTGTAGCGTGCGCTGTCTCAGCGCAATGCTCGGGAGGAGTTGCTAAGGACCGCGTGATGTCCGCTGAGACACGGACGCTACAACGCGCCGGACTAACGAACTAGCCTAACGAAAAGATCAGGCAGCGTGACGCCGGACGCGGGCGCGCAGCTCGGCGATCCGCACTTTTATCGTCTTGCAGCGGCGACGCTCGTAAACCGCCTCGGCTTCCGGCAATGACTGCGCCTGATACGGCGGGCGCGCGGGCTCCAGACAGCGTTCGGCAAACTCGTTCGCCATCCAAACACGGTGAAGACTGGCCTCCGTGGTCAGCTCTTCCGCTTCGGCGAGAAGCAGGTCGCGCACGGCGATGAAGGAAAAAATTTCCTCCGCGACCGCACTGGTCTGGGTGGCCGCGGGCGGGCGCGCGGCGGGTTTGGCAGAACGGATTTTTTGTGATTGTCGATGCGGGAGAGTCGCTTGCATGATATTCCAAAAAGCAGTTCTCATGCTCAACCGGAGCATTTCCAAACCGCCAGGAGTTTCGGACGCGGCCCGTCATTTGCTTATTCAAAACATATGATGAACGCGCCCTTGCAAATTCTGACGGTCGAAGATGAGAATGCCATCGCCCAAATGCTCGCTCTCGTGCTCGGCGGTCCGGCGGCCAAAGTGACAAGAGCGGCGGACGGCTGGGAGGCGTTGATCAAGATTGGCGCCGCGGCGCATGCTTTCGATCTCGTCATCACCGATCACCGGATGCCGAGGGTCGGAGGGCTCGACCTCGTGCGCCGGCTGCGGGAGCGGAAGTTTGAGGGCAAGATTCTCGTTCTCTCGGCGCATTTATCCGATGAGGACATCCGCGCTTACGAAGAGCTGGAAGTGGACATGATGATGTCCAAGCCCTTCGATTTCGAGGAAATCCAAAGCGCGGTGGCGTGCATCACGAGAAGCGCCCCGGCGCCGGTCGCAGCCTAGCTTTTCGCTTGCTCGGAAACGACCTCCTCGCGATGTTTCGCTCGCTCGCGCGGGGGTATAGCTCAGTTGGTAGAGCGTCTCGTTCGCAAAGATCGCTTTGCAGACTGCTGACTTTCCCGGACTGAAGCGGACACGGTTTGACAGGTGTGGACGCTAAAAGAAATCGCTGCGGCGTAAATTCGCACGATGGTGTGGACTGGTCTGGACAGAAGTAGACCGAATTTCCAGCGCCAGGGGGGCAAAACGGGTGGACCCCCTCTCAGTGCCGTGGCGCGACTGAGTACCACAGGAGCACGCAGTGCTCGCTCCAGCTTCTTTGTTCGTCGTTCGGCCGGTAGAATTCGATAGTTTGTAGAACACTTCCTCACGGGGATACTGCCGCCTGCAGGACGGAGGCGGAGCGGGTG
>JACDGM010000068.1 GCA_013815325.1 Chthoniobacterales bacterium | reverse complement strand
TCTAATGCTCTGATGCATGAGGACGACGCTGAGTCTGGACGACGATGTCGCCGCCATGTTGCAAACGGCACGGAAGCAACAGAAGAAATCTTTCAAGCAGGTTATTAACGACGCCCTGCGTGCGGGGTTGGAGAAGCAGCGCCGGCCGGCGCGAAGGACCACACGTTTTCGCACCGCTTCAGCCAAACTGGGACGTTGTCTCGTGGGAGATATCGATGATGTCGCGGAGGTGCTCGCGCTCGCGGAAGGCGAATCCTTCTCGTGATTTTGGTCGACGCCAATCTGCTGGTTTACGCGCATGTTACCTCGATGAGCCAGCACGAGGCGGCCCGGAGTTGGCTTGATGAGCGGCTAAATGGGACCGCGCCCGTGGCTCTCCCCTGGCCCAGTCTGCTTGGCTTTGCACGCCTCGTCACGAATCCACGCGTTTTTCAGCGGCCGCTCACGATCGGCGCTGCCTGGCGGCAAATCGAATCGTGGCTCGACGTTCCGTCGGTCAACGTGCCGGCGCCGACCGAACGTCACCGCGAGGTGCTCGCGCCCATGATCAAAGTAGCGGCGGGCCGGGCGAATTTGGTGCCCGACGCGCACCTCGCCGCCCTCGCGGTCGAGCATGGACTCATCCTCTGCTCGACTGACGGCGACTTCGCGCGCTTCCCCGGTTTGCGTTGGGAGAATCCGCTGCAAACGCCGTAGCGGCGGTTCGTTTCTTGCGTGCAGTAGAGGGTCGTTTGGTTTGAATCGAAGACCGGTCCGCACAGGATGACGGCGGGACTCCATGTGCTATGTCATGGCATGTCGGAACCCGCCCTCAACGCGATCGCGAGCGCTTCCGAGCTTGTCGTTAGGTTCGGCCACCAGATCGTACTCGATCAGGCTTCGCTCACAATCGTGGATGGTGAGCGCGTTGGTCTCGTAGGTCGCAACGGCTCGGGCAAATCGACCTTTCTCCAAATCGCCGCGGGCGTCCTGGCGCCGGATGCCGGTGAATTGAATAGGCGGCGCGATCTCGTGGTGGGCTACATGCCGCAGATGTTTGCGCTTGAGGAAAACGCGACCGTGCACGCCAATATTCTCGCCGGGGCGCAGCGCGTTCTGGATTTGATCGAGGAATACGAGAGCGCTCCACCGGAAAGCGCGCGCAGCGGCATTCTTCTCGATAAGATTGCGCATTTCGACGGCTGGAATCTCGAACATCGCATCAAGAGTCTGATCACGAACTTGCATGCGCCCGACCCGGACCGCGTGGTCTCGACTTTGTCCGGCGGAGAAAAACGGCGCGTCGCGCTTTGCCGTGCACTTCTCGCACGTCCGGATTTTCTCATTCTCGATGAGCCGACGAACCACCTCGACACCGAATCGATCGGATGGCTGGAGGATTTTCTCGCGCGTTACAGCGGCACCTGCCTTTTCGTGACGCACGACCGCTATTTCCTCGACCGCATCGCGACCCGAGTGGTCGAGCTTGCGCAGGGGAAATTTTACAGCTACGCCGGCAACTACACTGATTACCTGCTGGCGCGCGCCGAACGGCAGGCGGTCGAGGAGATGCAGGAAAACAAGCGCCAGAAATTTCTCAAGCGCGAGCTGGCCTGGGTGCGCAAAGCGCCCCGCGCGCGTCGGACGAAATCGGTCGATCGGGTGGAACGTTATTTCGAGATGGCCGCGCAGGAGGCTCCCGAGGCGGAGATCGAGGTCGATTTGATCATTCCGCCTGCGCCGAAGCTGGCGAATCGCGTGATTGAGTTGCGTGAGCTGACGATGGAACTCGGCGGCCAAGTGTTGATTGGAAATCTCTCGCTCAATCTCGCGCCAGGTGAGCGGCTCGGGATTGTCGGTCGCAACGGTCTCGGGAAATCAACTCTGCTCAAAATTATGCTCGGGCAACTCCAGCCAACGCGCGGCGAGGTCGAGATCGGTGCGCGCACAGAAATGAATTACGTCGATCAAAACCGCCTCCTGCTCGACGACGCCAAGACGGTTTGGGAAGAGGTGGGCGAGGGAAGCGAGTTCGTTAGGCTGGGTCAGGAGAACATCACCCTCCGCGGCTATCTGCGGCGCTTTCTTTTCACGGAAGAGCGGATCAACACGAAAATCGATCAGCTGAGCGGCGGCGAGCGGAGCCGCGTTTTGCTCGCGAAGATTCTGAAGCGCGGCGGCAACGTTCTCATCCTCGACGAGCCGACGAACGATCTCGATCTCGGCACGCTGCGTTTGCTCGAGGAAGCGCTCGTCGCCTTCCAGGGAAACGTCATCGTCGTTAGTCACGATCGCTATTTTTTGAACCGCGTCTGCACTGCCATCCTCGCCTTCGAGGGCGACGGCAGGATTCGTTACGCCGTGGGCAACTACGATTATTATCTGGAGAAACGGGCAGCTGAGGAGAAGCCGACCGCGGCTACGGAATCTCTGCCTAACGAACCAACCGCGGCCGCGCCCGGGCCGCGCAAGTTGAAATGGAAAGAGGAACGCGAACTCGAAGGAATGGAAGCCGCGATTCTTGTTGCCGAGGCCGAAGTCGTTAGGCTGGAGAGGGCCTGCAACTCGCCGGATCCCCGGGCGAATGCGACCGATTACGCCAGGTTGGGAGTGAAACTGCGTGCGGCCCAGGATGACGTGGCGCAGCTCTACGCGCGCTGGGCGGAGCTGGGGGCGACCGCCAACGTGCTGCCGCAATCCTCCAGGTAGCGTGCGGAGCGGAACTATCCGAGCCTCGCATCGTCGCGCATGTCAGACTCCACCCCTGGCCGCATCTCTTCTTCGCTCATGAGGGCCGGGGCGGTCCTCCATCGCAATCGCGTCACGGTTGGGCGATTGATCTACTGCGGCATCGCCGGCTGGATTTTCGTTTGGGCAACTATCACCCGTTTTGCCCTCCCGTTGGACCCGCTCGCGGACCCAGATGTCGCCGGTTATTTAGGGCCCGCTCTCTCGAAATTAAATGGCGGGCCCTTCACCCACGTGGGCGGACTAAATTTTCTCTATCCGGGCGCGTTGTTTCTCATACTCGGCGCGGTGCGTGATTTTCGCGCGATCGTTGTCGTCCAACATCTGCTCGGGCTCAGCGCGGGCGGGTTCTTTCTTATGGCCTGGAACCGGCTCCATTCTTTGTCTCCGACGCGGCGCATCGGTCGCATCCCGCATCAAGCGATCGGCCTTCTCGGCGCGGCAATCCTTTTGTTATCCAACCAGCCGGTTTTGCTCGAACTAGGGCTCCGCTCCGATGCGGTTTGCTTGTTTTTCCAGTCCCTCACTCTCTGGCTAACGCTCGAATTTTTCCATAGCCGCCTCATCCTGCGCGAAGGAAGCCGGGCGGTGACGTATGGTTGTGCCGCGGTCGCGAGTGCCTGGCTGCTCACTTCGCTCAAGCCCAGTTTTCTCCTCTTCGCCATCCTTACGATCGGGATCGTGAGTGTGATAATGTCCGGGCTGCGAAAGCCGCGCCTTCAGCTTGTTTTCGGGGTGACTTCCCTGGCGATTATTCTCGCCATCGTTTTGCCGGATCAATTTCTTCGCCGCAGCGATCCCACAAGCCGGCGATTTCTCACCGCCACGTTGTTCACGGTGCACGCGAAACTGATTCACACCCAGATTGAAAAAGATCTGCAGAGCGGAGAGACCGGAGAGTATTCGCCGGCTTGGTTGCGACGGGTGGCTCGGGAACTGGAGCAAAAGCTCGCCCAAACCCATGCGCGCTATCCCATGCAGTTCCGATCCCTTGGCTTTCAACCCGATTGGGTGCTAAACGGCCCGGACGGATTGTTCGCGCCGTGGGCGCAGGAATTGGGAGGAGAGGAACCGCTCCTGAAATTTTTGCGCTGCTATTACTGGCGTGCGCTGCTGCACCAGCCATGGGCCTTCGTGCGCAAGGTTGCCTTTCAGATGTCGATTTTTTACCGGCGGCCGGTTCCGGCTTTCTCCACCCACCGAACTCTGCCGCTGGCCCCGACATATTATCTGCAGAGCCGCGCCGCGTTGGGGCGGCCATCGATGCTGGCGATGCTGCGGGTCCAGGATTTTAGTCGCGCTTACTTGTCACGGATCGATGCGCTCTCGCGCTCAGTGAGCAGTATCCGCGAAAATGACGGAATCTATCGCCTCAACATCCGGCTCGCGCAGGGCTATTGCCTCGTGTGCTTGACCGGCGGTCTGGTCGCGCTTTGGCTGCTCTTCCATCGCACGGGTTCGCCCGGCAGTATCGCAGCCCCGCTGCTCACGATATTTCTCTGTCTTCCGAACCTCGCGAATACTTTCGGGATCGCAGTCATCCACACGATGGATGTCGGTCGCTATTCGCAGGTCCAGTTCGGGGCGGCGCTTTTTGTGGAGCTGTGGATTCTTCGCTGGTTGGTCGATTTGGTGCTCTCGACGACGACTCGTTTTCCGATGTGGACGAGCGCGGCCAGAATTCCGCCCATTCCCCGTGGCCTCGCGCCAAAATAATCTTGCGAGCCAATAATTTGTTCCTATATTGCGCGCTCCCCGTTTCGAGTGCGTGAGGCAGGTGGACACGGCTCGGGCGGTTTTTTTGTCGTCTGAAACTTCCCGGTTTCGCGGCTGGAATGCACAAAATGCCAACGATTAATCAGCTTATTCGCAAGGGACGAAAGAAGGTTTTGGTGAAATCAAAATCACCGGCCCTGAAGAATTGTCCGCAGCGGCGCGGCGTCTGCACCCAGGTGATGACGCGGACGCCGAAGAAGCCGAATTCCGCCTTGCGCAAAGTGGCGAAAGTGCGCCTAACGAACGGCCAGGAGATCATCGCCTACATTCCGGGCGAGGGTCACAATTTGCAGGAACACTCGATCGTCCTCGTGCGCGGCGGCCGGGTGAAAGATTTGCCCGGTGTTCGTTACCATATCGTGCGCGGCACGCTCGACTCGTTAGGCGTGGACGGACGCCGTCGCAGCCGTTCCAAGTATGGCGCGAAACGGCCCAAGGCGGGCGCGGAAGCAGCCGCCGCCAAGGGCGGGAAGAAAAAGAAATAATCTCTCAACTCTCAACTAAGAACTCTCAACTTCCGCATGTCCCGTCGTCGTAGAACTTACAAAAAAGAGGAGAAGCTTGACTCTCGTTACGGGAGCGCGGCTGTCGCACGCCTCATTTCCACCGTGATGAAACGCGGCAAGAAATCGCTCGCGGAACGGATCGTTTACACCGCGATCGACAAGTCGCGCGAAGGCTCCGATGCGGTCGATCCGCTCGAAGTGGTGAACAAGGCGCTGGAGAATGTGCGCCCGCGCCTCGAAGTGAAATCGCGCCGCGTCGGCGGCGCCACCTACCAGGTGCCGATGGAAGTCACTGCCTCTCGCCAAGTCTCGCTCGCGATGCGTTGGATTGTAACTTATGCCGACAATCGCCGCGGTATGCCGATGGCCGATGCACTTGCGCATGAACTGCGCGACGCGGCCGCTGGTCAAGGGAACGCGATCAAGAAACGCGACGACACTCACAAGATGGCGCAAGCGAATCGCGCCTTTGCCCATTTCAGGTGGTAAAGTTTTCCGAAGCAATGAAGCACTCGTTAGGGCATTCACTTTTCAAACCTGTCATCCAGAGCCGCGAAGACGGCGAAGGACCTCGCGATCGTTCGTCAGGCGTCCCTCTGGGGAATGACGTCGCTCGACGCATGCGAGGTCCTTCGGCTCGCTTCGCCAGCCTCAGGATGACAGAAGGGAGCGTGCGCTGATTTCGTCATGGCTACTGCGACTCTCGATAAACCCGCCACGACGAATCCCAATTCGCCGAACCGCAAGTTTCCGCTCGAAAAGACGCGGAACATCGGGATTGCCGCGCACATCGACGCCGGCAAGACCACCCTAACCGAGCGCATCCTTTTTTACACCGGCATGATCCACAAGATCGGCGAGGTGCACGAAGGCACCACCGTGACCGACTGGATGGAGCAGGAGCGCGAGCGCGGCATCACGATCACGTCGGCCGCGACCACCTGCGCGTGGACGCAGAAAGTTGAGCCCGGCGTTTACAAGATGTTTGAGGGCGTGAAAATGCGCGTCAACATCATCGACACTCCTGGGCACGTCGATTTCACGGCCGAGGTCGAGCGTTCGCTCCGCGTGCTCGATGGCGCGATCGCGGTTTTCGACGCGGTCGCCGGCGTGCAGCCGCAATCCGAGACGGTCTGGCGTCAGGCGAACAAGTATCTCGTTCCACGCATCGCCTTCATTAATAAAATGGATCGCGTCGGCGCCGACTTCGAAATGTCGATAGACAGCATGCGCAAAAAGCTCGGCGCGAATGCCTGGCCGATCCTGATTCCGTTAGGCAAAGAGGATTATCTCAAGGGCCAGCTCGACGTCGTGAACCGCAAGGCCGTCTTTTATCTCGACGACGACTCGATGGGTTCCATCTACGAAGTGCGCGAGCTGCCGGAAGAAAACAAGGCCGAGGTCGAGAAGGCCTACGCTGATCTGGTTGAGCAAATTTCCAATATCGACGACGAAATCGCTGAGGCCGTTCTCGAAGAGAAGACCGTCACTCCGGAAATGCTGAAGGCGGGAATCCGACGCCAGACAATCGCGAACAAATTCGTGCCTGTCGTGGGCGGTTCTGCTTTCAAGAACAAGGGCGTACAGTATCTCGTTGACGCCGTCATCGATTACCTCCCGGGTCCGCTCGACATTCCGCCCGCGGTCGGCATGGAGCCGGACACGCACGAAAAGATGGAGGCGCCGACGGATGACAACGGGAAATTCTGCTCGCTTGCATTCAAACTTTGGAGCGATCCATTTGTCGGCAAACTCGTCTTCTTCCGCGTGTATTCCGGTTCGCTCACGAAGGGCGATAACGTTTACAATCCGCGCACGAACAAGCGCGAGCGCATCTCGCGGTTGATTCAGATTCAAGCGGACAAGCGCGAGGACATCGACACCTGTTACTCAGGCGATATCGCGGCGATCGTCGGTATTAAGAACATCACCACGGGCGATACGCTCTGCGACGAAGATTTTCCGATCCTGCTGGAACCACCTTCCTTCCCTGATCCGGTTATTTCCATGGCGATTGAGCCAAAGACGAAGCAGGACCAGGAGAAAATGGGCGTCGCGCTGCAGCGGCTGTCGGAGGAAGATCCCACCTTCAAAGTCTTCACGCACGAAGACACCGGGCAGACGATCATCGCGGGCATGGGCGAACTGCATCTTGAGATCATCCGCGATCGCATGCTGCGCGAATTCAAAGTCGACGCGAACGCGGGCAAACCGCAGATCGCTTATCGCGAAACGATCACCGCTCCGGCCGATGGCGAAGGCAAGCTGATCAAGCAATCGGGCGGCCGCGGTCAATACGGCCACGTCATCATCAAAGTCCAGCCTAACGAGCGCGGTAAAGGCATCACGGTGGAGAACAAAGTCGTGGGCGGCAACATCCCCAAGGAATACATCCCGGCCTGCAAGAAGGGGATTGAAGAAGCGATGCTCAACGGCGTCATCGGCGGCTATCAAGTGATCGATGCAAATGTGGATATCGTGGACGGCTCGTATCACGACGTTGATTCGAACGAAATGGCGTTCAAGCTCGCCGCAATTTTTGCGGTCAAGGACGCTTTCAAGAAAGCGAAGCCGATCCTGCTCGAGCCGATCATGAAGGTCGAGAATGCGACCCCGGAGGAGTATCAAGGCGACATCATGGGAGATTTGAATCGTCGTCGCGGGAAAATCGCCAGCATCGAAGTAAAGGGCAACCTGACAATGGTGCAGGCCGAAGTTCCCCTCGCGGAAATGTTCGGTTACGCGACTGCGATTCGTTCGCTATCCAAGGGCCGCTCCAGTTACTCGATGGAGCCCTCACATTTCGAACAAGTCCCGCAGCAGCTCGTGGCGGCCGTGCTCGACCAGAAGGAGACGAAATAATATGGCCGACGCGCAACGCATTCGCATTCGCTTAAAAGCATTCGACCATCGGATGCTCGATCAATCCGCCGTCGACATCGTGGAGACGGCAAAACGCACAGGCGCGCGCGTCGCCGGCCCGATCCCGCTCCCGACCTTGATTGAAAAATTTACGGTCAATCGCTCCCCGCACGTCGACAAAAAATCGATGGACCAATTTGAAATCCGCACCCACAAGCGCCTGCTCGACATCATCGAGCCGACCGCCAAGACGGTGGACGAGTTGAAGAAACTCAACCTCCCAGCGGGCGTGGATATCACGATCAAAATCTAACCCTTTATCCTGTCATTCTGAGCGAAGCGAAGAATCTCACAAACTCACTCACTGCGTAGCTCGGGAGATCCTTCGCTACGCTCAGGATGACGCACGCCAACCCACATGAGCATCGGACTTCTCGGCAAAAAAATCGGCATGACCAGCATCTACGATGCGAAGGGCAAGATGCGTCCGGTCACCGTCATCGCGGCGGGCGATAACACGTTGCTCCGCCGCCTAACGAGCGAGAACGACGGCTATTCCGCCATCCAGGTTGGCTTCGATACGCAGAAAGAATCACGCGTGACGAAGGCGCTCCTCGGCGGGTTCGGCAAAGCGAATTCGGAGCCGAAGAAATTGGTGCGCGAGTTTCGCCTCAAGGACGATGCACCCGAGGGCGAGATCGATCTCGCGATCACGCAATTTCAGGCGGGTGATTGGGTTGATGTGGTCGGCCGTTCCAAGGGCAAAGGGTTCCAAGGCGTCATGAAAAAACATAACTTCCATGGCCAGGGCGCGGCGCACGGTTCCAAGACGCACCGGCGCAATGGCGCCATCGGCAATCGTTCCACTCCGGGGCGCATTTGGAAGAACATGGGGATGCCTGGGCATATGGGCGACGAGCGCGTGACTGTACAGAACCTGCAAGTCCTGCAAGTGCGCGAGGCCGACAAAGTGATCCTAATCAGCGGCGCCGTCCCCGGCGCGAACGGCAGCTACGTAGTCGTTAGGCCGGCGTTAAAAAAACCTGTAGCCGAGGCCCATAAATGAGTGCAAAAACCTTAACAGCCGCCGCCGCGAAAGAAGCAAAAATCAATTTGATCGAAGGAGGCCGCGGCACGCAGGCGGTCCACGATGTGGTCGTCGCGATGCGTGCGGCACGCCGTTCCGGTTCGGCCAATACCAAAACGAAAGCCGAAGTGAATCTCTCCGGTGCGAAGCCCTGGCGGCAAAAAGGCACCGGTCGCGCACGCGCGGGTTACAAGTCCTCGCCGGTCTGGCGTGGCGGTGGCGTCGTCTTCGGCCCCAAGCCGCGGGATTACACCAAGAAAGTTTCCAAGACTGTGCGCCGCCTCGCCTTTTCGAAAGCGTTGAGCGAGCGGATCAACGCCGGCGACGTGCTCATGGTCGATGGCTTTAGCGTGAAGGAAGCGAAGACGAAGGCGTTCGTTAGTCTGGTCAAGGGGCACACGGATGCGAAGAAGGTGCTGCTTATTTCGGACGCGTTCGAGGAGAGCTTTTACCGTTCCGCGCGCAACGTTAGGCCAGTACTGCTCGCGACGGCGGCGGACGTGAACACTGAGCAACTGCTCGCGTTCGACAAGATCATTGTGACCGATAGCGCGCTCGCGCAGCTTGCCGAAAGGACGTCCGCCTCCGCCAAGGTTACGGCGTGATAAACTCATGAACGCACCTTACGATTTAATCCAGACGGTGCAGTTGACCGAGAAGGCGTCGCTTCTGAGCGAGAAGCTCAACAAGTATGTCTTCCGCGTGAATCCGCGCGCGAACAAGGTCCAGATCAAGCAGGCGATTGAGCTGCTCTTCAAGAAGAAAGTCGTGGCTGTGAACACCTGCAACTACGCCGGCAAGAAAAAGCGCGAACGCACTGCTAATTTCGGCCGCAAAGCGCATTGGAAAAAAGCCATCGTTACGCTGAAGGAAGGGGAGAAGATCGATCTCGTATGATCGAATCATCGAAGCCCGGCGAGCGCGAACAGCTTGTCATCCTGAGCCGCGAAGACGGCGAAGGACCTCGCAAGCTACGTGCGGCTTTTATTACAAACTCAGCCCAAAGAGACGCCTGTGAGGTCCCTCGCTTCGCTCGGGATGACAAATTAAGTTATGGCTCTTAGAAAATTTCGCCCACTCACGCCGACGTTGCGCTTCACGCAGCTTCCGATGTTTCAGGAAGTCACGAAGTCGCAATCGCAACCGGTTAAGAGCCTGACCGAACCGAAGAAGCGCAGCGGCGGCCGCAACAACCGGGGCCGGCTGACCTCGCGTCATATCGGGGGTGGTCATAAACAGAAATATCGCAAGGTCGATTTCAAGCGCCGCAAACGTGATGTCGCGGCTGACGTTATGGCGATCGAATACGATCCAAATCGCACGGCGCGCATAGCTCTTCTTAAGTACGCAGACGGCGAACAAAGTTACATCCTTGCCCCAGACGGTCTTGGCGTCGGCGCCACCGTAATCGCGGGCGACAACGCTCCGCCTAATGTTGGCAACGCTCTCCCGCTGCGCGCGATTCCGTTAGGCGCGAACATCCATTGCATCGAAATCATGCCGGGCCGCGGCGGGCAAATTGCCCGGAGTGCTGGTCAGCAGGCGACGCTGAGCAATCGCGAGGGCGGGTACGCTCTCGTGAAATTACCTTCCGGTGAAATTCGCCGCATTCACGACAGCGCCTACGCGACGATCGGCCAGGTCGGCAATGTCGATCACATGAATGTATCGAGCGGCAAAGCCGGCCGTTCACGCTGGCTGGGCAAACGCCCGCATGTGCGCGGCATGGTTATGAACCCCATCGATCACCCGATGGGCGGCGGCCAGGGTAAGTCTAAGGGCGGCGGCGGGCGGCATCACCCGGTTAGTCCGTGGGGACAGTTGGCCAAGGGTTTCAAAACGCGCACGAAGCGCAAGGCGAGCGACCATTTCATCATCGAGCGCCGCAAGAAGAAAAAATAATTTAGAGCTATGGGCAGATCGTTAAAAAAAGGGCCGTTCGTGGAGCCGCATCTTCTCGAGAAGATCGATAAGATGAATGCCACGGGCATCAAGAAGCCGGTCAAAACCTGGTCGCGCCGCTCGATGGTGACGCCGGATTTCGTGGGGCACACCTTTCTCGTGCATAACGGCAAAATCTTTCAGTCGGTCTTCGTCACGGAAAACATGGTCGGGCACAAGCTCGGCGAGTTTTCGCCTACGCGAATCTTCAAGAAGCACGGGTCGCATACGGCGAAGGTGACGAAGTAGTGAAGAAGTTGAGGGTTGAGAGTTGAGAGTTGAGAGACGAAGGCCGGTTACGCGGCTCTCAACTCTCAACTATCTGCTCTCAACCTCACTGCTCCTCTCAGCCGGAAGGCTGGCGGGACAGGGAAATAGTTCTTTGTCAGAATCCATTTTAGAAACAGCCGAAGCGAAAGTGACGGCGGACACATTGCTTTCGCAGAATGATCTTTTGCGAAGACAACTTTCGCTCGACCGCGAAACGGTGAAGGCCATGACGGACAGTCTGGTCGTCTCAAATGCGGAAGCGGAATTATTCCGGAGAAAATACGCCGATCTGCAGTTGCGGATGGATGCGCTCGGCGTGGAATCGGTGAATAAGGACCGGGCCAAACTGGAGCAGCGTCTTTTGCAAGCCGTGAGCGATTTGCAAATTTTACAGAAGGAAAAGATCGCCCACCGCGAACAGCTCCTGCAGTTAACCGAAGCCGTTCTGCGCTACGTAAAGACGACGCCGAGCGGTGATGCCGATGCGCGGATGGAAGTGGAAGCGCAACTCCGCGCGAGCAACCGCCTCACCGGCAAGAAAGCGGTCAGTCAG
Source organism: Chthoniobacterales bacterium (assembly GCA_013815325.1). Classification (GTDB taxonomy): domain Bacteria; phylum Verrucomicrobiota; class Verrucomicrobiia; order Chthoniobacterales; family UBA10450; genus Palsa-1392. Next base: position 12,239 of record JACDGM010000068.1, on the reverse strand, counting down.
CCTAACGAGTCGGAAATCCCCGATCTGATGGACGGAAAAGTCCTGAGTGTAAAAGAAGAATGGTCGCTCGTCGTGGGCAACCTCGGCGCGGAACAGGGAGTAAAAATAGGGATGCCGTTGCGCGTGATGCGAAGCGGGCGTAACATCGCGACCCTCCGCGTGGTGGACGTGCGCGACAAGATCAGCGGCGCGGTCGTGCAGGAAATGGATTCAGCGAAGGACAGGATAAAAGTGGGCGATCGCCTTCAGGTGGATGCGCGTCCGAGTGTGAGTCAGAATTAAATGCAAGTTACCTCGACATATCGTTACGCGAAGATTTCGGCGTTCAAAGCGCGCGAAGTCACTCGTGCTATTCAAGGCCTGCCGGTCTCGGCGGCGCTCGATCTCGTCGCGTTCAGCCCGAAAAAGGCGGCGCTCATGATCGGCAAGACCCTCAAGAGCGCGATCGCTAACGCGGAGAACAACGCCAACCTGCGCGTCGACGCTCTGGTCGTGAAGGAAGCCGTTGTGGGCGAAGGCCCGACGATGAAGCGCATGATGACCCGCGCTCGGGGTAGCGGAAGCACTATTTTGAAACGCAGCAGTCACATCCGGATCATTCTGACCGATGAGATCGAGATAAAGAAACGCGAGAAGAAGAAACCGGGCGGCAAGAAGCGCACCGCCAGGAAAACGTCTCGCACAACGGGCGCCAAGAAAGCCGCGACTGCAGAAGCTCCCGGATCAGAAATCAGCAATCAGCAATCAGCAATTAATTAGCTCATGGGCCAGAAAGTTAATCCAATTGGTTTTCGTCTTGGGGTGAACCGCGACTGGCGTTCGCGTTGGTATGCGTCGCCGCAGGAGATGCCCGGGTTTCTGCACAGCGACATCGAGATTCGCAGTTACGTGAAGAAGAAATTGCAGTTCGCCGCGGTTGCGAAAATCATCATCGAACGCGCTTGGAATAGCATTCGTGTGACCATTCACACCGCCCGGCCGGGCATCGTCATTGGCCGCAAAGGCGCCGAGATCGAGAAGATGACCGAAGAGATTTCGAAGATGGCGCAGGGTAAACAAATCAAGATCGATATCCAGGAAATCAAGACGCCGGAGCTCGACGCCCAACTCGTTGCCGAAAACGTCGCGCTGCAAATTGAGCGCCGCATCGCCTACCGCCGCGCCATGAAAAAAGCCGTGCAGATCGCGATGGACTTTGGCGCGCAAGGAATTCGTTTGCGCAGCTCGGGCCGTTTGAATGGTGCGGAAATTTCGCGCTCGGAATGGTACCGCGAAGGCAAAGTACCGCTCCACACTTTGCGCACGCCGATCGACTACGGCTTCGCCGAAGCCAACACGGTCTACGGCAAAATCGGAGTGAAATGCTGGATTTGTAAGAAGGAAGAAGCGCCCGCCCCTACGCCGCCGGCGGCTGCGCCCGCGCCAGTCCCAGCCTAACGAGTCTAAGGAGGAGAGATTCCCATGCCATTGATGCCCAAACGAGTGAAGTATCGCAAGACCCAGCGGGGGAGCCGCAAGGGCATGGCTTCGCGCAATCTTCGGATCGACTTTGGTGAATTCGGCCTGCAAACCCTCGAGCGCGCCTGGATCACGAACACCCAGATCGAAGCCGCCCGCGTTGCCTTGACCCGCAACATGAAGCGCAAAGGCAAACTCTGGATTCGGATTTTCCCGGATAAGTCGGTGACGGGTCGTCCGCCGGAAACCCGCATGGGCAAAGGCAAGGGGCAGCCGGAGTATTGGGTCGCCACCGTGCGGCCAGGGAACATTTTATTTGAGCTCGACGGCGTGCCGGAATCAATCGCGCGCGAATCGCTCCGCCTCGCCGCCGACAAGCTGCCGGTGCGAACGAAGTTCCTCACCCGCCACCACGTGGCCACCTAACGACTAATGGCTAACGACCATGAGACTGACTTGTCATGTTGAGCGAAGCGAAACATCTCCCGTTGTTTGTGAGTCCTTCGCTCCGCTCAGGATGACAGAGGGAGAGAGTAATGAAATTTAAAGAAATATTGGAAATGAGTTCGGACGAACTGCTGACGAAAAAACGCGACCTGCGTCAGGAGAGTCTCCACCTCCGCCTGCAACAGCAGAGCGGCCAGCTTGAACAGCCGAGCCGTTTGCGCCTGCTCAGACGCGAAGTTGCGCGAATTGAAACCGTGTTGACTGAGCGGAGCAAGCAGCCCGCGGCAAAGAAATAAATTATCATGGACGAAGCGACTACTCAGGAACCGCAAAGCGAGGCACGCGGCACACGCAAAACGCGCGTGGGCGAAGTGATCTCGAGCGGGATGAATAAAACCATCGTGGTGCGCACGGTGACGCGCGTGCCGCATGCGAAATTCGGCAAGATCGTGAAGCAAAAGAAGAAATTCTATGCGCACGACGAAGAGAGCAAAGCCAAAGCGGGCGACACGGTGCGGATCATGGAAACTCGTCCGCTGAGCAAATTGAAACGCTGGCGGCTAGTCGAAGTCGTCCAGAAGTAGAGGAAGCGGAAGAGGAAGAGGAAGATTTTTTATGGTGTATCTCCGATCAAGATTGGACGTAGCCGACAACAGCGGCGCCCGGATGGCGACGATGATCGGAGTCATCGGCAAAGGCGGCGCGAAATGCGCCGGGATCGGCGATGTCATCAGCGCGAATGTGAAAGAAGCGAGCCCCACTGGCACGGTGAAAAAGGGCGAAGTCGTCCGTGCCGTTTTGGTGCGCACGAAGCACCCGATCAAGCGCGACGATGGCTCGCTCCTGCGCTTCGATAACAACGCGATCGTCATCATCGACAAAGATTTGAATCCGCGTGGTTCGCGTATCTTCGGACCGGTCGCGCGCGAACTGCGTGAACGGAATTTCATGAAAATCGTGTCGCTCGCCCCGGAGGTGTTATGAACTCGGCGAATCTCGTAACACAGCCATCCTGGCTGTCGGGTCTTGCAGGCATCTTGCCTGCACAGTCGCAAACTGCGGGCTGGAAGCCGACGCTACACGACAGGCTGGAAGCCTGTGTTACGGAGACTTTATGAACCGGGTCAAGCATCATGTGAAAAAGGGCGACCAGGTGCAGGTCATCTCGGGGAACTTTCGTGGTTCCTCCGGGAGGGTCCTTCAAGTCCTGTCGCGCAAGAATCGTGTCCTCGTCGAAGGGGTGCGCTTAATAAAGAAGCACCTGCGCAAATCACAGGATAACCCGCAGGGCTCAATCGCGGAACGCGAAGGCCCAATCCATATCTCGAACGTGAAAGTAGTCGAGCGCACGGAAAAGAAGGCAAAAAAAGGCACTAAAGAGAAAGCAACAAAAGAGAAGAAAACAAAGTCAGAGAAGTGAAGCTCCCGCTTGTCATCCCGAGCGCAGCGAGGGACCTCACAAACGAACCGAAGCGTAATTTGCGAGGTCCCTCGCTGCGCTCGGGATGATAATTTTAAGAAAATGGAAAACGAATTTTATCGCGATTACAAAGAGCGCGTCATTCCCGCGCTGCGCGAGCAGCAGGGTTACAAGAACCTCCATCAGGTTCCGAAACTGGAGAAGGTTGTGATCAACACTTCGGTCGGTTCGCAATCGGATGTGAAGCAGGCGCTGGAAGAGGCGAAGGCCGAACTCGCGCTCATCAGCGGCCAGAAGCCGGCCGAGACCCGGGCCAAAAAAAGCATCTCCAATTTCAAACTGCGTAAGGAGCAGGCGATCGGTGCGAAGGTGACTTTGCGCGGCGAGCACATGTACGAGTTCATGGAGCGCCTGATCAAGGCTGCGCTCCCGCGCATTCGCGATTTTCGCGGCGTCTCGCCGAAGGGTTTTGACGGCCACGGCAACTACACGTTAGGCGTGTCCGACCAATCGATTTTTCCCGAGGTGGAGCTGGACAAAATCAAGCGCAACATCGGTTTTGATGTTACGATTGTGACCACTGCGCGGACCAACGAAGAGGCCAAATCGCTCCTGAGCGAAATGGGAATGCCCTTCAGTGACCGGCCGAAGAAGCCAGTCGAACAAGCCGCAGCCTAACTTTCATGAGCACCGTCACCGATCCTATTGCCGATCTCCTCGCTCGTGTGCGCAACAGCACACAGGCGCAGAAGCTCGAAATGTTTGTTCCTTACTCTAAGGTCAAGAGCGAGATCGTGCGCATCTTGAAAGAAGAGGGTTACATCACTGACTACGCCCTCGATACCACCGCGGCGCATCCGCGGATCAAGATCACGAACAAAATTTCCAACCGCACGAGCGCGATCACCGGCTTGAAGCGGGTCAGCCGCCCGGGCTTGCGTCGCTATGTCGGGGCCGATGAGATTCCGCGCGTTCTTGGCGGAATGGGAACCGCGATTTTGTCGACCTCGCGTGGAGTGCTCTCTGGCCGGGAGGCGAAGAAACAAAAAGTAGGAGGCGAGTTACTGGCTTTCGTCTGGTAATTCTGGAGTTATGTCACGAATCGGAAACAAGGCGGTGGAAATCCCTGCCAAAGTCAAAGTGAACATCGACGGCAGCGGCAAAGTCGCGGTCGAAGGTCCTAAAGGAAAATTGGACTGGACCTTGCCGAAAAGCATCAAGGCCAACGTCGCCGACAACCAGGTTTCGTTAGTCCGTGACGCCGAGACGCGGAGCGTGAAAGCGTTGCACGGTCTCTCGCGCGCATTGATCAACAACATGGTTGTGGGCGTGAGCACGGGCTTTACCAAGAATCTTGAAATTGAAGGAGTTGGTTTCAAAGCCGCGGTGCAAGGGACCAATCTGAATCTTAGTCTCGGCTTTTCTCACCCGATCCTATTCCCGATTCCGAAAGATATTAAGATTACCGTGGCTGAGAACACAAAAATCTTGATCGAAGGCGCCGATAAGAAAACTGTCGGCCAGGTCGCCGCCGACATTCGCGGCTTCTATCCGCCCGAGCCTTACAAGGGCAAAGGGGTTCGTTATGCTGGCGAGCAGGTTCGTCGCAAGGAAGGCAAGACAGTTCAATAGTCATGGCTACGATCAATCGAAAAGCGATCCGAGGGCGCATTCACAACCGCATTCGCCGCAAGGTTGCCGGCACGGCGGAACGCCCGCGGCTGTGTGTCTATTTCTCCGGCAAACATGTTTACGCGCAGGTCGTCGATGATGAGGCGGGCCAGACCTTGGTCTCCGCCACCGATACTGAGAAGGCACTTAGTGGCAAAGGCGCGGCTAATCGCGTGACGGCCGAAAAGGTCGGCAAGCTCATCGCGGAACGACTCCTCGCGAAGAATATCGACAAGGCGGTTTTTGATCGTGGCGGATTCCTTTACCACGGCAAAGTGAAAGCGCTGGCCGACGCAGCGCGCGAAGGCGGACTGAAACTTTAATATGGCATACGCAGGCAATCAGGGCAGACGAAGCGACTCACGCACGACAGACCGTACCGCTCCGGCAAGAGGAGACACGACCGAGAAGGTCGTTTTCATTAACCGTTGCGCGAAGGTCGTGAAAGGCGGCCGCCGCTTTAGTTTTAGCGCGCTCATCGTCGCGGGCGACCACGACGGCAAAGTTGGTTGTGGTTTCGGCAAGGCGAACGAAGTCGCGGAAGCGATTCGCAAGGCTTCCGAAGCCGCGCGCAAATCGATGGAAAAAATGTCGCTGCGCGAGAATACCATTCCGCATGAAGTCATCGGCGAGTTCGGCGGCGGACGCGTTCTCCTTCGCCCGGCGTCGCCCGGGACTGGCGTTATCGCTGGAGGCGGCGTCCGCGCAGTCGTCGAGGCCGTCGGCATTCGCGACGTTCTTGCAAAGTCGTTAGGCTCGAGCAATCACGCCAACGTTGTCAAGGCAACGATCGAAGCTTTGCGCGCCCTGCGCCGGCGCGATGAAATCATGAAGACCCGCGGGATTCGCATGAGCAACGGACAGAACGAGGAGGCGCAGCAGTCATGATTCGGTTGCACAATCTGCGGCCGCGCCCTGGCGCGAAGCATCGCGTCAAGCGGCTCGGTATCGGCGAGAGCTCAGGCCACGGTAAGACGAGCGGCAAAGGTCATAAAGGCCAGAAGGCCCGCTCCGGCGGAAGCATCCGGCTCGGTTTCGAAGGCGGCCAGATGCCGCTCATCCGCCGTTTGCCGAAGCGCGGCTTTAACAACGCCGCTTTCAAGAAACATTACGCCGTCATTAATCTCGACGATCTCAGTCAGTTCGAAGCGGGCAGCGTGATTAACGAGCAAATGCTGCGCGAATCGAAGCACGTGCGCGGCAAGGTTGTCGGTTTGAAGATTCTCGGTCGCGGCGAGCTGACGCACGGCCTAACGATTGAAGCGGACAAGGTGAGCGAGTCGGCGCGCGAGAAGATCGAGAAGGCCGGCGGCACCGTGACGCTGAAAGAGCCGCGCGGCCCCAATGGTCCGCGCCACGCGCAGCCGGAGGCGAAGCCTGTGTCGGCCGCACCGCCAGCGAAGGCGAAGAAACCCGTGGCGAAGAAAAAGAAGACTGCGAAATAGCAGACTTTCTGGAGCGGATCTAGCGGATGGTTTCGGCTTTTTTAAACAGCGTCAAAATTCCCGAGTTGCGCCGGCGAATTTTGTTCACCCTCGCGGTGATTGTCATCGTTAGGCTGGGAGCGGCCATCACCACCCCGGGAGTAAATCCGGCGGTTTTGCAGGATTGGTTCCGCACTTCGTCACAAAGCGCAGGCGGCGGTGTCGCGGCGCTCTTCAATCTTTTCAGCGGCGGCGCGTTGGAGAATTGCGCGGTCTTTTCCCTCGGGATCATGCCTTACATCAGCGCCTCCATCATGCTGCAACTGCTCACGGCGGTCATCCCGTCGCTGAGCCGCATGTCGCGCGAGGATGGCGGCCGGCAGAAGATCATGCAGTACACGCGTTACGCGACCGTCGTGCTCTGCATTTTCCAAGGTTACCTGCTCGCGGTCTCGTTTCAGCATCCCGAGTCGTATCACACCATGCTGCCTGGCATTTCGGAGACCACGGCGCGGCTCGGGATTCCGCTGGTTGATAACTTGGGCCTTTCCTTCCGTATCATCACGGTCCTGACCCTTACTTCCGGGACGCTATTCTTAATGTGGTTAGGCGATCAAATTACCGATCGTGGCATTGGCAACGGCATTTCCTTGATCATCACGATCGGCATCGTGGCGCGGTTGCCTGCGGCGCTGGCGCAGGCTTGGAAAACCTTCGTCCCTTCGGGGCAAGGCAGCGCAAACCAGGTGAGCCCTGCCGTTTTGGTTTTGATGGTGGCGTTTCTTTTCATAGTCATCGCGGCAGTCATCGCGGTCACCCAAGGTGTGCGAAAAATCACCGTGCAGTACGCGAAACGCGTCGTCGGCCGGAAAATGTACGGCGGCCAAACGCAATACATGCCGCTGAAGGTGAATTACGCAGGCGTGATGCCGATTATTTTCGCCTGGGCGCTGCTTCTTTTCCCAACGACAATCGTGCAGCTCGCTTTCAAGAATAGCCGTACAGCGAAAATGATCGCGGATAATCTCTCCAGCGGCTGGCTGCATTATGTCGTGCTCGCGGCGATGATTTTCTTCTTCAGTTATTTTTGGGTGGCGACGCAATTTCAACCCTCGCAGATCGCGGACGATCTAAAGAAATACGGCGGTTACATTCCGGGCGTGCGACCGGGCAAACCGACCGCGGATTTCCTCGATTTCACGATGACGCGGCTGACATTTGCAGGCGCGATTTTCCTTACGGCGATCGCGATTTTGCCGAGTCTGCTCAGTCAGGGGCTGCACGTCCCGGTGATCACCGCCCAATTTTTTGGCGGCACCAGCCTGCTCATTATCGTGGGCGTGATGCTCGATACAATGCGGCAGGTGGAGACACACCTCATCCAACGGCATTATGATGGATTCCTGCGCAAGGGCCGCATTCGCGGACGTGCGTTCGACCGCGGCGGTGCGCGCGGCGAAGCGGCGGAGCAGGGGACGTTGATGTGGCTTTACGTCGGGATCGCGGTGCTGGTGATCGGCGGCGTGGCAATTTTCCTCTACGGCGCCCGGTGAAAAGTCGCATCGTTCTTCTCGGCGCACCCGGTTCCGGCAAGGGCACTCAGGCGGAGATGATCACGCGGCACTTCGCCATCTCGGTCACTTCGCCCGGTACCATTTTGAGACGCGAGCGCGACCTCGGGACACCCTTGGGACTGGAGGCGGATGAGACTTCAAAGCAAGGAGGCCTCGTCTCGGACGAGATCATCGTGCGGTTGATCGAAGACTGGCTGAATCTCCACGGCCAGGAAGGCTTCGTCTTTGACGGCTTTCCCCGCACGGTGACACAGGCGCAACGTTTGAACGAGATTTTAGAGAAGCGCGGGGCGGCTCTCGACCTCGCCATTTGGCTGGAAGTTTCCGAAGAGACGGTGCGCGATCGCATCGCCAGCCGGTTGCAATGCCGCCGCTGCGGCTTCACCACCAGCCTAACGAGTGCAGGTTTCGCCGAGCGACCGGTTTGTCCTTACTGCGATGGTCCGCTTATTCGTCGCAATGACGATGACGCGTCCGTTTTGCAGACCCGACTGGAGGAATTCAAGAGCAAGACCGAGCCGTTGCTCTCCTTCTATGAAAAGGATGACGCGCTCCACCGCATCGATGGGAATCGCGATCGTGACGCGGTCTTTGCCGAGATCATCGCCCTAATCGAAGACCGAGAAAAATGATCCCGATCAAGTCGACGCGGGAGATCGACAAGATGCGCCTCGCCTGCCGCACCGCCAGCGATGTCCTCGAACAAGTAGGCGGAATGATCCGGCCCGGCATCTCGACGAAGGAGATCGACCAGGCCGCGGCGGATCTGATGGAGGAAGCTGGAGTGCGCAGCGCGTTCCTCGGTTATCGGCTGGGACATCGCGTTTTTCCTGGGAACATCTGCATCTCAATCAACGACGAGATCGTCCACGGCATCGGCAGCCAGCGCCGGATTCAATACGGAGAAATTGTGAAGCTTGATATCGGCGTCATCCAGGATGGTTGGGTCGGCGATACAGCCGCAACCATTCCAGTTGGAATGATCGACGAGCGGGTCGAGAAATTACTCGCCGTGACCGAGAGCGCGCTGCAGAGCGCGATCAGCCGCGCCTACGCCGGCGAGCGACTGGGGGATGTTTGCGCAACCATCGAAGAAGAAGCGCGGCGCCATCAATTTTCTGTGGTGCGCGAATTCGTCGGTCACGGCGTGGGGCGGAAACTCCACGAAGAGCCGCAAGTGCCTAACTATGGCAAACGCGGAAGCGGCCCGCGCTTGAAAGCGGGCATGACCCTGGCGATCGAGCCGATGATTAATCTGGGCGGATCCGCGGTGCGCTTGATGGACGATGGCTGGACCGTTTGCACTGCGGACGGGTTGCCCTCGGCGCATTTTGAGCACACGGTTTTGATCACCAAAGAGGAGCCGGAAATCCTGACATGGCGCGCAAAGACGCAATTGAGGTAGAAGGCAAAGTGATCGAGCTGCTGCCGAATTCGATGTTCCGAGTGGAGCTGCCAAACGGACATCGCGTCCTCGCCCACATCTCGGGAAAGATCCGAATGCACTTCATCCGCATCTTGCCAGGGGACAAAGTTATGCTAGAAGTTTCCCCCTACGATTTGTCGAAGGGGCGAATCACATTTCGCCATCGCTAGCGCGGAGATAGAGCTCCGCGTTTTTCGTCTCGTGAATTATGAAAGTGCGACCATCAGTGAAAAGACTTTGTGAAGCGTGCAAGATCGTGAAACGCAAGAACGTCGTGCGCGTGATCTGCAGCAAAAACCCGCGTCATAAGCAGCGGCAAGGGTAGAAATCCGAATGTCGAAATCCAAAATCCGAAACCAAGTATGCCAAGATTATTAGGAGTAGAAATCCCCGCCGATAAACGCATCGAAGCGTCGTTGACATACGTTTACGGCGTCGGCCCGAGCACCGCCAGGCGCGTCCTTGAGCAGACCAATATCGATCCAAACCTGCGCGCGAAGGATCTCACCCCGCAGCAGATCAATGAGATCATCCAGACGATCACGAACGACAAGGTCCTGATTGAAGGCGATCTCCGCCGCGAAGTGCAGAGCAATCTGAAACGGTTGCAAGCGATCAACTGCTATCGCGGCATCCGACATCGCCGTGGCTTGCCCGTTCGTGGCCAGCGCACCTCGACTAATGCGCGCACTCGCAAAGGCCCGCGCAAAACCGTTGGTGTCATCCGCAACAAAGATGCGAAAGCAGGAAAAGTTTAACCTAACGAACTGAGAAATGGCTGAAGATTCCGAAAACCAAACGCCGGCGGAGACGCCTGCCGTCAAAGAGCCGCAGACGACACCGCCCGAAGTGACCGCTCCCGAAATTCCGCCCGCCGCAGAGCCGGCGCCTGATCAATCCGCGGCTATTCCAGTGACGGCAGAAACCGCGCCGGCAACGCCGCAAGCCGCGCCCGCAAAAAAAGAAGGCAAACCAAAGGCTGCGAAAAAATCCAAGAAGCCGGAAGCTCCCGCTGCAGAAGCGCCGAAAGAGAACCTCTCGCTCGACCCGAACGACGTCGAGAAGCCGAAAATCATCAAGGCCAAGGGAAGCAAAAATATTTATTCGGGTTTTGCCCACGTCCTTTCCACTTTTAACAACACGATTGTCACAATCACTGACCTGAACGGTAACGTCATCGGTTGGTCGAGCGCCGGTAAAGTCGGTTTCAAAGGCTCGCGCAAAAGCACCGCCTACGCCGCGCAAATGGTGGCGCAGGACGCGTCCCGCCAAGCCATGGGCCATGGGCTGAAAGAAGTCGAAGTTCTCGTTAGGGGACCAGGCGCGGGTCGTGAATCCGCGGTCCGCGCGCTCCAGGCAATCGGCCTCGATCTCACCGTCATCCGCGACGTTACTCCGGTGCCGCACAACGGTTGCCGCCCACCGAAACAACGTCGCGTCTGAGCCGTCTCTCAACTCTCAACCAAGAACTCTCAACTTCTTAGATGGCCAGATACACCGGACCCAAAACCAGAATCGCGCGCCGCTATGGCGTGCCTCTTTTCGGACCTTCCAAATCGCTCGAGCGGAAAAATTATCCGCCCGGCATGCACGGCCCGAAAGGATCGCGCCGCAAACAATCCGATTACGCGATCGCGCTCGGTGAAAAGCAAAAACTCCGTTTCCAGTACGGTCTCATGGAAAAGCAGTTTCGCCGCATCTTCGAAACCGCTCTGCAAAAGCGCGGCGTGACCGGCGAGACGCTCCTGCAACTTCTCGAAACTCGGCTCGACAACGTTGTTTTCCGACTGGGTTTCGCGAATACACGCAGCGCCGCCCGGCAGCTCGTTTCGCACGGACACGTGCAAGTCAACGGCCGCAACGTCAATATCTCCTCCTTCAACGTGAAGGCGGGCGACGCGATCACGGTGAAAGACAAGCCGAAGTCGAGACAGCTCGCCTTGCGCAACATGGAGTTGACCCAGATCGCGCCGGTGCCCGATTGGCTGGCGGTGGATCGCGACGGGCTCACTGGAAAAGTGGCGCACATCCCGTCGCGCGAAGAGATGCAACCGATGGTCAACGAGCAGTTGATCGTCGAGCTCTATTCTCGTTAGGCAAAAACCGGTGTAGAGGCAGGCGTGTCGCGCGCTGGAGCATCGCTGAGCCGCCGCTACAGCTTCGCTTCCAAAAACTCGAGCGCTTTGTCGTAGCTGCAGCGCGCGAGAAAATGCGCGAGTTGTGGATCGATCGGCTGCGGCAGGCGCTCTTGCAGCAGCACGATTTTCTCCGAGACGGCTTGCAGTTTGGCGACATGCCGTTCCGGATCGCGGCGGCTCTTTTCATCTGCGATAAGAGAGCGGCGTCGCCGGAGCGCGGCAGCAAATTCGCGTTCGGGCGAGAGCATCAGTTTTTTCCTCCGCGAGCCACAACTAAAGCTTGAAGGCGCGGCGGATTTTTCGCAAGCCTCGGAGATGGCTGAGGCAGAAGCAAAAAGAGTGCTGGTGGTGGATGATGATACCGCGGTCTTCCGAATTATCCGGGATGCTTTGCAAGGTTTTCTCCAGTGCGAAGTGGATACTTCGCCGAAGCCCGAATGTGGATTTGAGCTCGCCTTGAAGAAAATTATAACCTGATGATTTTTGATTTTTCGACGCCGTTGATCGACGGCACGCTACTCTTCAATCTCATCGCTAAAGTTTATGAAAATGCGCGGCCGGCGCGGATCGTGCCGCCTTGCTTCTTGTTTCCGGTCAAGGCGGGGACGGGCGCGCGCAGGAGCTGCGCAAAGAAGCGCGGGTGCGCGGATTTCTCACCAAGCCGTTCACGATCAATCGGCT
>JACDGM010000157.1 GCA_013815325.1 Chthoniobacterales bacterium | reverse complement strand
CAGCGCAGCCGCCCCCGCTCGGACGCCTCCAGTTCCACCAAGGCGACGCCTGCTTTGGCGAGCTTGATCCGGCCCCTCGTTAGGGCGGCAATTGTCAGAGAAAAATCGTCCTCGTGCCCGACCAGCATGAGGCATTTGTCGCCGTACTTCTTTTGCAAACGCGCCAGCCCCGCCATGCCGAAGCCGGGCGCGAGCAGTTTCTCCTCCGCGCATTTCATCCCGAGGTGCTCAGCCGCGATCTCTGCCGTCTGCGCCGCGCGCGGCAGCGGACTCGTCAGAATCAAATCCGGCGCCGCGTTCAGCCTAACGAGAAGCTGCGCGACCGCGTGCATTTCCTCGCGGCCAGCCCTGGTCAGCGGGCGCTCGTCATCCGGCTTCTGCCAATCCGGCCAATCGGCTTTCCCGTGCCTCAGAAAATACAATTTCATTCCGGGGAATTTCACCAGGCCGCCAAGAGCCGCGCGAGCAGGTAACTCGTCAATCCCGTCACCGGCAGGGTGAAGACCCAAGCCCAGACGATCCGTTGCACGACCGTCCATTTCACTCCGCTGAAGCGCTTGACCGCGCCCACGCCCATGATCGAGGTGGAGATCACATGCGTCGTGGAAAGTGGGATGCCGTAGGAGCTCGCCACTTGAATAATCACCGCCGCCGTCGTCTCCGCGGCAAAGCCGTGCACCGGCTGCAGCTTCACCATCTTGTGGCCTAACGTTCGAATGATGCGCCAGCCGCCCGCGGCGGTGCCCGCCGCCATTGTCGTCGCGCAGACGAAAACCACCCACGTCGGCACCTCGAAGACCGGCGTTCTTAGAAAATGCAGCAGCGTCGGCAGGTGCGCGAAGAGGCCGTTACTCGTGCCCGTAAAGAGCGCGAGCGCGATGATGCCCATGGTTTTCTGAGCATCGTTAGTCCCGTGGCTGTGCGCCATCCAGGCCGCGCTCACGAGTTGCAATTTCCCGAAAACCCGGTGCACCAAATGCGGCGTGAAAGATTGCAGCGTGAAGAGCAGGAGAAACATGAGGAGCGCGCCCATGATAAATCCCGCGACTGGAGAAGTGATCATCGGCCAGACGACTTTGGGCAACAGCCCGGTGCGCCATTTCAAGACGGAAAAATCTCCGCCGGCCGAAGCAATGGCCGCGCCGCAAAGGCCGCCGATCAAGGCGTGGCTGGAACTGGAAGGCAGCCCCAGCAGCCAGGTAATCAAATTCCAGGTTATCGCGCCGAGGAGCGCGCAGAGGATCGTTCGCATCGTCACCACCTTAAGGTCGACGATTCCTTTCCCGATCGTGGAAGCGACCGCCGTGCCCATCAGTGCGCCGGTTAAATTAAAAAATGCCGCCATCGCGATCGCCTGGCGCGGCGTCAACACCTTGGTCGAGACGACGGTGGCGATGGCATTCGCCGCGTCGTGAAAGCCGTTGATGTATTCGAAGGCGATGGCCGCGAGCACGACCAGAAGAAAGAGCGCCATGCGTGCGGCTGCCTAACGAGACTAGGAATACTTGAGCACGACCTGGAGAATGATGTTGCCGGCGTCGCGGCAGCGGTCGATCACCTTCTCCAGCAGCTCGTAGAGGTCGCGCAGAAAGATGATCTGCTTCGCTTCGTAATCGCCATGATAAAGGTCGCGCAGCAGGTCGAGCTCGAGCTTGTCAGCGTCGCCTTCGATGGTTTGCAGGCGCGCGTTCATTTCCCGCGCGGTCGCCACGTCGGTGCCGTTGCGCAGCTCCTTCACCATTGCGAGGACGGCTTCCGCCGCCTGATCGAGCAATTGCAAATGCTTCTCGAAATTGCGCCCGTGCAGATCGCCTGGACAAATCAAAATCCGTTCTCCGATCTTCTCGACCGTCTTCGGAATTTTATAGAGCGCCGCCGCGAGCGCCTGAATGTCTTCGCGTTCCAGCGGCGTAATGAACGTCTTGCAAAGCTGCTCCGTCAGTTCCTGGGTGATCTTCTTATCTTTGCGCCGGCTGTGGACAAATTCCTCCAGACTCTGTGCCGAATCGTGCTTCTCCAATTTCGCCAGTAAACCGACGAGGTGATGCACGCTGCTATCCGCCTGCTGCGCGCTCGCCTCGAGCAGATCGAAGAATTTTTCGTCGTGGCCGAGTAATTTTTTGATCGAGAGCATGTGATGTATCGATCCTGCGGTTAACCCAGTTTAATCGCACCGCCAAGCCTAAAATTGACGCGCGCAGCTGCTCGCGAAAACCGTTGATTCGGGCCGCGCGGCAAATTCACCCAACTGTTACTTCGCCGCCACGCGCTTGTAACAATCGCTCTCTAGCCTCTCCAGCGTTCGGGAAACCCGGGCCGCAAGTGATCGCAGGATCACGGGCGCTTAATCAACCGCGGCGCGAGCCGCAACAAAGGAGAGAAAATGTTTTTAAAAAGAATTGTGTTCATCGCGCTGACGGTGGTCTGATCGCAGGAGCCGCTGTCGCCCGCGCCCAGGATAGCGGGGCGTTGCTGGAGTTACTCGTTAAGAAAGGCCTCATCTCCGATCAGGAGGCGGAGGATGTGCGGTCCGACCTGGTGAAAGAGAATGCCGGGACCGCGGCCGGCAAGCTAAAGCTTTCCACGCCCCTGACGGAGCTGGAGATCTACGGCGACGCGCGAGTCCGCTACGAAATTCGAACAGCTAAAAGTGGCGCGCCGGATACGATCGACTCTCCGAGCGATAGCACGCAGCGCAACCGGGCGCGGTATCGTCTGCGCCTGGGTTTGAGAGGCACTCTGGTGGACGACTGGTTCTTCGGCCTTCGCCTGGAGACAAGCACAAACCCGCGCTCAGCCAACATCACTTTCGGAGATGATAGCAGTGTCAACGGGCCCTTCTCCAAAGACAGCGACCGGATCAGCGTCGGTCAAGCCTACCTGGGTTACATAGGGCTGCGAGACTTCACCTTCACCGTCGGAAGAATGCCGAATCCTTTCGTCACTACCACGATGACATGGGATCCAGACATCAACCCGGAAGGTCTGGCGGAACAATGGAAGCATACTTTTAACATTTCATCGGGCAGTCACTCGTCGGCAAGCACCGGCTCCTACAGCAAAGATGGTACGAGTACCGTGGCCGCGTCGCAGACTTCCGAGCCGAGCACCATGAGCATCGATGTCTTCGCCAACTTCGCCCAATTCGTCTACGACGATACGAATCCGGAAAACCCGGTCGGCCCGGCCCCGAATGGGATCCCTCAGAAGGATGCCTACCTCCTAGGCTGGCAAATCGGAGCGAAGGTCAACTTCACCAAGACAATGTATCTGCAACTGGCCCCAACCCTTTATAACTACACAGGCAACGGAGATAGCTTTAATACCCATTTCAGTGGCGATCCGGCGTTCAAGGTGACTGATCCCACGACCGGTGTCGTGACCACTGTCACGCCGAATCAAACCGGAGTTAACAGCCTTCTCGTCTTTGACATGCCGGGAGAATTCGGTTGGACTTTCCACGAAATACCGATGCGCGTGTTCAGTGATTTTGCGGTCAATTTCAACGGCGATGATCGCGCGGCCGCCGCCGGTCACCCTGATAAAGGCGACAATCGCTACGCTTACCAAATCGGTTTGGGCATTGGCAAGGTAAAGGTCAAACATGACTGGGAAGCTTCGGTCGCCTGGCAGCACGTCGATCAATATGCGGTCGATCCCAACCTGGTCGATTCGGACATTTACGACAGCCGCGTCAACATAGAGGGAGTCGCGGTTCGGCTCGGTTACGCCGTGACCGATGCAATCACAGCGAATCTGACTTACGGCTACGGCTGGCAAATCGATAACAATCTTGGGACCGGCGGCGTGGGCGATGCCTTTTCGCTCAATCCCTTGCGCGAGTATCAGATTTTCCAGGCCGACCTGAGCGTGAAATTCTAACCTTAACCTAACGAGACAAAACAACCGCATCCTAATGAAAACCAAAACACTGCTTCTAACTCTTGGCTGGGCCCTCTTTGCCTCACAAGCACATGCCGACCGGCTTGTCATTAAAGGATCCGATACGCTCGGGGCCAAGCTGGTGCCCCAACTGGCGGAGGCGTTCAAGGCGCAGCATCCCGGCACGACCTTCGACATCGCGGCGGAAGGATCCACCACCGGCATAGCCGCCATCATCGACGGCACTGCCCAGATAGGTATGGCCAGCCGGCGCGCGAAGCCCGTTGAAGTCGGCACTGCCTCAGGCAAAGGGATAAACATGAAGCCAACGATTGTCGCTTACGACGGTATCGCAGTCATCGTGAACTCTGCCAACCCAATCAAAGGATTAACCAAGAAACAGGTTGAGCAGATCTTTACCGGCGAAGTCACCGACTGGAGTGCCGTTGGCGGCAGGCCGGGGAAGATTTCCGTTTATACCCGCAACACTTCCTCAGGCACTTACTCCGACTTCAAAGAGTTGGCGATGAAGAAACGGGATTACGCGCCGAGCGCGCAAAAGATGGCCGGTAACGAGCAGATCGCATCCGAAGTGGGCCGGAACCCGAGTGGCGTCGGCTACGTCGGCCTGGCCTACACCAAGGCGGGCGGGATCAAGGTCGCAGCGATTGACGGCGCGGTCCCATCCGTGCAGAGCGTGCACGCCAAGACTTACCCCTATGCACGGCCGACCTTCTATTACACGAACGGCGAACCGGCTGGCGCGGCGAAAGAGTTTCTCGACTTTACGATTGGGCCAGCAGGTCAGAAGATCGTGGGTCAGGTCGGCTTTGTGCCGATCAAGTAATCATTGGTTAGGAGTGGATAAAGGCCGCCGGAGAAACTGCCGGCGGGCTTTCTTTTTCCGAGCGTACCTCGGGAGCCGGACTGAGTTACGCCCGCGTCGACATAGGTAAACAGCTGCGCGACTCGCAGTCGTCTATGTGATTTCACCAGATCGTCACCAGAGCGTCACAAACACGCGTCAGCTTACTCGACAAGCGGCAGGTCGCCGCCAAATTCGATTCGAGCTGAAAGGGCATTGCTGGTAATATGCGCGATGCGGGGAGTGTCACAATGTGCCGCTTCGCTCTGCCAAGCGCGAGTGCCGCGGGGTTGCCAGGCTTGGGCCGCGCTTCCGGTGAGAGGCGTCTACAGGCGCGCGTCCTGCTTGTTAGATTCCGACCTCATGAAAACAGTGCTTCTATTTTTTGCCGCTCTCCTTCCCATCGCGAGCGTGCACGCCGACACCTTTTTCGTCCCG
>JACDGM010000156.1 GCA_013815325.1 Chthoniobacterales bacterium | reverse complement strand
AATCTCCATTACTTCTGGGACCTTGAGCGCGGCAATCCTTACATCATCACCGCATTTCCGACTCCGACTTCCGTCGCCGGATATCAAAAGATCGTTCCCGATCCAAAGCGGCTAATCGCGGAGCAAGTGGGTGACGATTACGTCGTCCTCACGCAGCGGCCGGGCTACGCAGCCGAAGCGGCGTGGAAGAATGAGGCGGAGCGCAGTCGCTTCGTAGAGGTCAACGGCCTACGCCTCCTGCGGCCTTACCAGAAGAAAGCGATCGTAGCCATCCAGGAAGCGGTCGCGAAAGGAGGCGACCGCTTCCTCCTCGAAATGGCTACTGGCACGGGCAAGACACTGACCGCCGCGGCTATTATCAAGCTCTTCCTGCGCACGGGAAACGCGCAACGCGTGCTGTTCCTCGTCGACCGATTGGAACTGGAGGATCAGGCGCTGAAGGCTTTCAAGAAGGCGCTCGCGAGCGATTACAAGGCAGTCATCTACAAAGAGAACCGCGACGACTGGCGCCACGCTGAGATTGTCGTGAGCACTGTTCAGTCGCTATTGTTCAACAACAAGTATCAGGATCTCTTCTCGCCGACCGACTTCGACCTCGTTATCTCGGACGAGGCTCACCGCTCAATCGGGGGCAATGCCAGGGCCGTCTTCGATTATTTCATCGGCTATAAG
Source organism: Chthoniobacterales bacterium (assembly GCA_013815325.1). Taxonomy (GTDB): domain Bacteria; phylum Verrucomicrobiota; class Verrucomicrobiia; order Chthoniobacterales; family UBA10450; genus Palsa-1392. The sequence goes on along the minus strand of JACDGM010000156.1, from coordinate 4,525 downwards.
CTCGGCCTGACTGCGACGCCTCGTGATTACCTGAAGAAGTTCGACAAGACCAAGCCGACCACGAACGACCCGCGCGAGCACGAACGACGTCTGCTTCTTGATACCTATCGCACGTTTGGCTGCGACGATGGCGTCCCGACATTCCGCTACTCGCTCCTCGACGGAGTGAAGGAAGGCTACCTTGTGAATCCCACTGTCGTGGACGCGCGCAGCGACGTGACGACGCAGTTACTCTCAGAACAGGGTTTCGTCGTCGAGTTCAAGGACGAAGAAGGTGAGGACGAAACCGAGACCTACAAGCAGCGTCAATTTGAGAAACGCTTCTTCTCCAAGTCAACAAACCAACTCTTCTGCAAGACCTTTCTGGAAAACTCCCTTCGCGATCCGATCAGCGGTGAAGTCGGCAAGTCGATTATCTTCGCCGTTAGCCAAGGCCACGCAGGGAAGCTCACTCAGATCCTGAATGAGATGGCCGACCTAATGTTTCCCGGGAAGTATCAGTCTGATTTTGCGGTGCAGGTCACTTCTAAAGTCGCCGGCGCTCAGCAGCACACAATCAACTTCACGAACAACAACCTCCTCGGTTCTGCTAACTTTATCCCAACGTACAAGACGAGCAAAGCACGCGTCTGCGTTACCGTCGGTATGATGACGACCGGCTACGATTGTCCGGATGTTCTGAACCTCGGTTTGTTCCGACCGATCTTCTCGCCGACAGACTTCATTCAGATCAAAGGCCGCGGCACCCGCAAGCACGACTTCCGCGAGCAACTCTTTGACGACACGATCAAGGAGAGCGTCACCAATCCCAAAAAGTCCGCTTTCAAACTCTTCGATTTTTTCGCGAACTGCGAATACTTCGAGGACGAGTTTAACTACGATCAGGTTTTGAAGCTCCCAAAGCGAAGCAGCCCGCCCGAAGTCGGGGAAGAAGGCGGGACGGGAGGCGGGGGCGGCGGAACCGTCCGTAACTCCTATGAGCACCTGGGAGAAGACATCCTCGCTACGATCAAAGAGGAGCCGATCGGTTTCGAAGGAATGAAGATCGACCGGATGTTCTTCGAGAAGTTCGAGGAACGCGTGCGCGAGAACGACTTCATCGCTGCGAGCGTTGAATCAGGTCAGTGGGACCGCGTCATCGACTATGTGAACAAGGAGTTCTTTGCGAAACCTGACGAACACTATTCGCTGGAGAAGCTCCGCAGAGCCGCAGGGGTCGATCGACGCATCTCCTTGCGTGAGATCCTCGAGAAGATCTTCGGCCTTATTCCACGGTTCAAATCTAAGGACGACCTGCTCGAAGAAGAGTTCGCTAAGTTCGTAGCTGACTACAAGCCAGACGAGGCGGAGGCCATCCCCGCGATGAAGACCTACTTCAAAGCCTACGCGACGAGCGATCAAATTCGGCACATCATCGAGTCGGGCGAGCTTGCCGATCTCGCTACGAACCCTGTCTTTACCACGAGCGATTTCAAAGCCGTTCCTGTGAAATACCGCAAACTGATCCCCGATTACATTAAGGATTACGTTCCGCTTAATCTGTTCGCCGCCTAGCTCATGGCTGAAGACTCACTCATCCCGAAGCATGGTGGCTATCGGAAGCTAAAGAGCTTTCATGTCGCGCAGCTTTGCTATGATGTGACCGTCCGCTTCTGTGATCGCTATATTGAAAAGCGCAGCCGCACTCACGACCAGATGGTGCAAGCCGCCCGTAGCGGCGTGCAGAACATCGCCGAAGGGAGCGAGGTCAGCGCCACCTCGAAGAAGATGGAGCTAAAGCTGACCCAGGTGGCTCGCGCCAGCCTCGAAGAACTCCGACTCGACTACGAAGACTTCCTCCGCCACCGGAGCCTCCCCTTCTGGCCCGACACGGATCCCCGCCGCAGGGCGCTGGTGGCGCAGCGCTGCGCCAGCGCCGAAGAGGTAGCCGCGTGGGTGAAGGAGCAGCATGGACGCAATGGACAGGATGGACTGAAGCGCCCCACCTACCCCGAGCTCGCCTCCAATGCCGCCCATGTCCTCATCGGAGTAGCCTGTGTCCTGCTGGACCGTCAGATCGCCACGCAGGCCGCAGCATTCGAAGAAGAAGGCGGCTTCACCGAGCGCCTCTACCGCATCCGCTCCGCCCGCCGCCAGGGTCCATCCCGTCCATAAAGTCCATCTAATGCTCGACACCGATACCAAACGCCGCATCGACACCGCCCGCGACATCCTCGTAGGCAAAGTGCCCGATCCGAAGTCTCAGGTCGAACAGATCACGATCGCGCTGATCTACAAATTCATGGATGACATGGACGCTGAGGCGGAAGAACTCGGCGGGAAGAGAAAGTTCTTTAACGGCGAGTTCGCCCGCTTCGGTTGGGCCAAGCTCATGAGCCCCGGCCTCGGCGGTCACGAGATGCTCGGCCTCTACTCCGACGGCATTTCGAAGATGCCCGAGAACCCCGGCATCCCGCTCCTCTTCCGTGACATCTTCAAAAACGCCTACCTGCCGTATCGCGATCCCGAGACGCTCAAGGCCTTCCTCAAAATCATCAACGAGTTTACCTACGATCACAGCGAGCGCCTCGGGGACGCTTTTGAGTATCTCCTCTCTGTTCTCGGTTCACAGGGCGACGCGGGCCAGTTCCGCACCCCGCGGCACATCATCGATTTCATGGTCTCCGTGGTAGACCCAAAGAAAGACGAGACCTTGCTCGACCCGGCCTGCGGTACCGCCGGCTTCCTCATTTCATCTTACAAGCACATCCTTCGCGCCAACACCGACGCGAAAGGCCACAGCACCCTCACGCCCGACGATAAGGGGCGCCTCGCCAAAAATTTCAAGGGCTACGACATCTCGCCCGACATGGTGCGCCTCTCCCTGGTGAACCTCTACCTTCACGGCTTCACCGACCCGCACATCTACGAATACGACACCCTCACCTCCGAGGAGCGCTGGAACGAGTTCGCCGATGTCATCCTCGCCAACCCGCCCTTCATGTCCCCAAAAGGCGGCATCAAGCCGCACCGCCGCTTCTCCGTGCAGAGCAAGCGCAGCGAAGTCCTCTTCGTGGACTACATGGCCGAGCACCTCACGCCCGCGGGCCGCGCCGGCATCATCGTCCCCGAGGGCATCATCTTCCAGAGCCAGGGCTCCTATACCGAGCTGAGGAAAATGCTCGTCGAGAATAGTCTTGTCGCCGTCATCTCCCTGCCAGCCGGCGTCTTCAATCCCTACTCCGGGGTGAAAACCTCCATTCTCATCCTCGACAAATCCCTCGCCCGGCAGGCGCAGACGATCGCCTTCTTCAAAGTGGAGAACGACGGCTACGGCCTCGGTGCCCAGCGCCGCGCCATCGAGAAAAACGACCTTCCGCAGGTGCAGGCCGAACTCGCCGCCTACCTGCAAGCCCTTCGCAGTGGCGCGTCCACCGAGTCCATCCTCTCCATCGCGTCCACCGCCCAGATCGTCCCCAAAGAAAAGATCGCCGCCAATGGCGACTACAACCTGAGCGGCGAGCGGTATCGGGAGGCTGGCGCGAAGTCGCACCGATTCCCCTTGGTCAAAATCGGCGATGTCTGCGCCGTCAATCCCATCAAGAGTAAGCTGTCCGCCTTGAAGCCCGACACTCGCGTGTCGTTCGTGCCAATGGCCGACCTCAACCTGAACCGCATCGCGTTCCAGCCGAGCGACGAAAAGCTGCTCTCGGAAGTTTCCACGAGCTACACCTACTTCGAGGACAACGATGTCCTCCTCGCCAAAGTCACGCCGTGCTTTGAGAACGGCAAAGCGGGCATCGCCCGTGGTCTCCTCAATGGAATTGGATTTGGCTCCAGCGAGTTTTATGTGCTGCGGAGCAGCGCGCAGGTCTTGCCGGAGTGGATTTACTTTTGCGTCATGCACCCACTGTTCCGAGATTCGGCTGTCGCGCAGATGACGGGCACGGGCGGCTTGCAGCGTGTGCCGAGAAGCTACGTCGAAAACTTCGAAATCCCCCTGCCGCCGCTGGAGGTGCAGAAGGAGATCGTGGCGGAGATCGAAGGCTACCAGAAAGTCATCAACGGCGCCCGCGCCGTCCTCGACTACTACCGCCCCCACATCCCCATCCACCCCGACTGGCCAATGGTGCTTGTGGACGACATAGTAGATTTCGTTAGCGGCCTCACCGTCTCAATTCCCGAGGTCGAAGCCGAAGGCGGCACACCAATTCTTGCCATCAATAACGTGACCGAAGACGGAAAGCTCACGCTTGAAGGGTTGAGGTGGATCAAACCCCCGAAAAAGACTCTGAACTACGTCCGAAAGGGCGATCTCCTCTTCAATTGGCGGAACGGAAGTAAGCATCTTGTCGGGAAGACGGCGAGGTTCGACCTAGACGGCCAATATCTATTCGCCTCTTTCCTTCTCGGTATCCGGCCTCGCGCTGAGCAAGTGGACAGCAGCTACCTTTGGCACACGCTCAACATCTACAGGCGTGAAGGTCGCTACATCCAATTCATGATTCAGAACGTGAACGGGCTTTTTAATCGAGAGGATCTGAGG
>JACDGM010000067.1 GCA_013815325.1 Chthoniobacterales bacterium | reverse complement strand
GGTCTTGACTTGCCAGGCACGTAACCGACGACCATGCTCGATGAAGATGAGCACCATGTCTACGCTGTGGCCCTATGACTGACTCGACAGCGGTTCCCGATCCTCCGTCCTTGCCCTCGAAATCGAACGAAGACCCACTCTAATGATTGCGGGCGCGGGGTTATTCCGAGAGCTTGTGTCGTCCCCTGATCGCGTTTCCGCGCACGGTGGTGGAGGCCGGACTATGCTTGGCAAGTGGGGTGGCGGCAGAGTCGCGTTGATCACCGCTGGTTTGCTCCTTTGGGACGGGTTTGGCGCGGTGGGGCAGGCCGCTCAGAGGGCGGGCCCCCGAGCGGCGAGGCCAATGTCAATCGAGCTGCCGTTCTCGCTGGTGGATAACCGGGTATTCCTGCGAGTTCGGGTAAATGGGCAGGGCCCCCTCGAATTCGTGTTGGATACCGGAGCCGGGGATGGGTCGTCGGTGTCGATGACAACTTTTCGACGGCTGGGCCTGCCGAACGAGGGCAGTGACTATGTGACCGGGGCGGGAGCTGCAAAAGCGCAGGTCGTCAAGTCACATGCCAACTCACTGCGAGTAGGGACAACGGAACTGGGGCCGGTACCGCTCATGGCGATACCGCTCCAAGACATGATCAACGCGATTGGGTTTGAGAAGTTCGATGGCATCCTGGGCGACGCGTTGTTCAACCGCTTTGTAGTCACGATTGATTTCAACCGGAATCGGATCAATCTGGATGATCCGGAAGCATACCGACCGCCCGCAGGCGCGATCATTGTGCCGATTACGAGCTACAACCATCTCGTCCCCATGTACGACGGGGCCGTGGACGGAATTCCGGGTAAATTCCTGATCGATTTGGGCGATCGGTCTTCGCTCACTCTGTTTCGGCCATTCTGGAGCGCCCACGGTCTCAACAAAACGGGGGTGTTGGCAATGACCGGGATCGGGATCGGCGGCCCGATCCGTGGAGTGGTGACGCGCGTTGGGGCACTGACTCTCGGGACAGTGCAGGTGACGCAGCCAGTGACCCGGTTGGTGCTACAGAAGCCGTCTGCGATCGACGATCATGTGATCGCGGGAAGCGTGGGGACGGGGATCCTGAAGAGGTTTCAGGTGACGTTCGATTATCGGCATGGGCGGATGATTTTGATGCCTGGGGCGTCGGCTGGTCGCCCGGATCTGTACGATCGAGCGGGGATATGGCTGGGCCGCGCAGGGCACGAATTAAAGGTGCTCGATGTCACGCCCGGCGGACCCGCGGAAGCGGCGGGGATCAAACCCGGGGATGTTGTCGTGTCGGTGGACGGGACTGCGGCGGCGGATGTTAACCTACCCGCGCTCCGGGATCGGCTAACGATGCTGAGTGTAGGGAGCGTCGCACTGGGTGTCGATGAGGCCGGGCACCGCAGTGTTCGACGTCTGGTTTTGCGCGACCTTATTCCCCCCGCGCATTGAGCTTCGGCCATCGGGCCATACTCAAAGACCGCCTGTGATGAATGCTGACTTCACGCTTTTCCGTCCGCCCGGACTTCCGCTCCATCGAAACGCGGTCTCCATTCCGATCTTGCGCCATTTCTCAAGCTCTTCGTCCAGAGCGGCACGTTTCTTCTCCCATAAGCCGTAGGCATCGCGCCGAGCATGAGGCGCAGCGGCGGCGCCTTGCTATCGACGGCTTTGATGACAGCAAGCGCCGCTTTATCCGGATCGCCACGGCTGTTTCCCATCATTAACGTAAAGCGGTTTCGTCAGCACGTTTGAAAAGATAGTCGCGTAACGCGGGGTCATCAGTCAAGCTTGCGGCACGCGTGAATGCTTTCCGTGCTTCTTCGTTTTTGTTTAACAATCGCAGCAGATGTCCGCGTGCCGCCCAATAGGGCTGATAGTTAAGAGTTCGTTCAGCTGGAATCTTTTCAAGCGCGGTAAACCCGGCGGCCGAATGGCCCGCTTGCGCCAGCGCCACGGCGTGCCCGACGCGTGAGCCGATTCCGGGAGCGAGTTGCACCAGGCCTTCATAGAGAACAACGATCTCAGGCCAGTCGATGGATCCGCTGGCGCCTCGATCGGCGTGGATGGACTGAATGGCGGCTTCCAATTGATAACGTCCCATGCGCTTGAACGTCGCTGCCGCGCGCAGCTGCTTCTCAGCTTCAGCAATCATCGGTCGAGACCAGAGCGCGGTGTCTTGCTGGTCGAGCGGGACAAACTCGCCGCTACTCGCGTAGCGCGCAGCGCGGCGCGCTTCGCAGTGCAACATGAGCGCGAGCAAACCCAGGGCTTCGGGTTCGCGCGGCATCAATTGCACGAGGGTGCGCCCGATGGCGATGGCATCGCGAGCCAGGGCATGCAGCGACGAGCCGACTTCATTCACGCTTTCCCAGCCCGCGGTGTAGCCGGAGTAGATCGCATCGAGAACAAAGGAAACCCGTTCGTTCCAATCCGGCCGATCGGGCACGCGAAAAGGAATAGCGGCGTCGCGGATTTTATTTTTGGCGCGGACCAGGCGCTGCCCCATGGCCGCCGGCGAAACCAAAAACGCGGAGGCGATGCGCGCGGCGTCGAGTCCGAGCACAGTCTGCAACATGAGCGGCGTGCGCGCGACGACATCAATCGCCGGATGCGCACAGACGAAAAGAAGCTTCAATCGTTCGTCGGGGAAATGCTCCTGCTTCTCCGCGACCGCTTGCGCTTCCTCGGCGATTTGCTGGAGAAACATCTCGGATTTTTGGCGAAACCTGTTGGCGGCGAGCGCCATCGATCAGCCGGTTGCGAGCGACGTGCAATAGCCATGCTTCCGGTTTTTCGGGCACGCCATCTCGTGGCCATCGCTCCAGCGCCGCGACGAAGGCGTCGCCGAGCGCGTCCTCCGCGCCGGCGACATCCCCCGAGCGGGCCGCGAGATAGGCGACCAGGCGCCCATACGAATTCCGCGCGACTCCTTCTACTGCCGTCTGCGTTTCCGATTCACTGCTCACGAAGATTTCGTAGCCTGGCCGGCGACATATACCGGCAACGGACGGACTTCGACCGCGGAATGAGCAGCCGCCGGATGGCGCGCAGCCCATTCCAACGCGGCGTCCAGGTCCGGCACGTCGATGATGCCGAAACCGGCGAGGAATTCCTTCGTCTCCGCATATGGCCCATCCTGGACCTGGCGCTTCCCATTGCGCACGGAGACAGTGGTCGCAGTCTGTGGCGAATCCAATCCGCCGCCGACAAGGATGCCGGCAGCCTGAAGGGCTTCCACGAAGGCCTTTCCAGCCGCTCTCGCAGCCGGTTCCTGGGCGCGTTCGAAGGATTCCTGTGATTGATGAACGAGTAATGCGTATTTCATAACTGATTGATTATCTTGTAATGCCGAGAACAACTCCCGACTTCACAATGATGACGCGCGACGACGTTCCATTTTCGACATTTTGGGAAAGTTTTTTGTCGAGTCACCATTTCGTTAAATTTGACTAGATCGAAACTTTGACGGTTCAGGCTGTATCTAATCGAGAGCAAGCTCGCTGGTCGGAGACGACGGACGGGGAATCGAATGCGTTCGACCTTGCTTTCGCAATTTGGTGCGCGAAGAACCGGTGATGAATGGCTCGAGGATCAAATGGCTGCCGATCTTCGTCTTCGTGGTCCTCGCCATCGCTCTCGGCGTCGCCTGGGCGATCCATGCCCGCGACTCCGGCATGCTCGGCAACACGCAGTCCGCTGGAATCGTCGCCGCCAGTGTGGCTCAGCTAAGTGTTCTGATTGCCGCGCTGATAACCATGGCTGTTTTCTCGCGTGAATCGTTCCGCATGATCGGCTGGCGTCCTGGCCCGTGGCGCGTCTACCTCTTCGTCTTCTTTGCCGTCGTGACAATGCTTGCGCTTTTTACATTCGTTACCTTAGCCGGCGGCTTTTTGCACCGGGCCGCTGGTCCTCCGGTTCAGGTCATTCGCCTGCTTTTGAATTTCCTCATTCTCATGATCATCCTCTGTCTCTTCGCCTTTGCCGAAGAATTCGGCTGGCGAGGCTTTCTGTTGCCAAAGTTACTCCCGTTAGGCGAACGCCCTGCTCTCCTGCTCTCCGGTCTGATCTGGTTTTGTTGGGAAGCGCCGTTGGTTTACTTTGGCCTTCTGGATTCCACCATTGTGAAGGAACACCCAGTCATTGCGCTGGTTTGCCACTTCCTGCAGATCTGCCTGGTCGCGATCGCGCTTGGCTATTTGCGCCTGCGCTACCAAAGCATCTTCCTGCCGGCCTTTGCCCATGGGCTGCTCAATTCGCTCGGCGGTCTTTCCTTCATCTTGCTTACGCAGTCGGATCCTCTCTGGGGCGACTTTGGCGGACCGATTGGAACGGTCTTCCTTTTCCTGGTAGTGGCTGCGCTTTGGGTGCGTCTCGGTGGCAAGACTGACACTCCGTCCCAAGTACTGGAGTAAGGGCCAAATCAGACAGTGCCGCCGTGCGCGTCCCTTACCTCGTATCAACGGGATTGAGCTTCAAAGAGAGTCCGATGAACGGCCGAGACCACGATCGATCCCTCGCAACGGCGGAAGCGACGCATTTGATCGAGCCGGCGCGGACGTCGCCGACCGCATAGATGCCAGGCCGACTGGCTAGAGCGCATCGGCGATGCGGTTTGGCTTCAGGTCAAGCGCGCAATCACGATCCAGCTCGTCGTCCATTTAAGATGAGAGGCCGGTATGCAAAGCGCGCCGATGATGACGATGTCTTTTCCAGTTAGTTGAGCTATGCGTTTACCGATGTCATCATTTCTTCGGGATAGCGCAAGCCCGACGCTGCATCCTTGGGGAAAACCTCATCAATCTGCTTCAACTCTTCGTCGCTCAGCGCGATATTAACCGCCTCGGCGTTCTGCTCGACGTATTTTCGATGTTTCGTCCCCGGAATCGGGACGATGTCGTCGCCTTGGGCCAGAACCCAGGCCAGCGCAAGCTGGGATGCGGTCACGCCTTTGTCTTTGGCCAGCTCTTCGAGTTTCTCGACCAGCTTCAAATTCCGATCAAAGTTTTCACCTTGAAACCGCGGATTCGTTCTGCGCCAATCGTCTTCCGCCAGGTCTTCGAAGCTCTTGATTGCACCAGAGAGGAACCCTCGCCCCAGCGGCGAGTAGGGCACGAAACCGATGCCGAGTTCGCGACAGGTCTCCAAGACACCATTCTCTTCCACGTCGCGCGTCCATAAACTATACTCGGTCTGCAGCGCAGTGATCGGATGCACCTTCGCCGCCCGGCGCAAAGTCTCAGCGGAGGCTTCGGACAAACCGATGTGCCGGATTCTCCCTTCCTCGACCAATTTCGACATCGCTCCGACCGTTTCCTCGATCGGCGTGTCCGGATCGACCCGATGCAGATAATAGAGGTCAATCGTATTAATCCCGAGGCGCCTCAAACTCGCTTCGCAAGCCGATTTCACGTACTCCGGCTTGCCGCTCACGCTGCGACGCTCAGGATGATCCGGATCGAATAGGATCCCGAACTTCGTCGCCAGAACAAACTTGTCGCGCCTCCCTTTCAGGGCTTTTCCGACGAGGACCTCATTCGTATGGGGCCCGTACATATCGGCCGTATCGAGGAAATTCACTCCGAGTTCGGCCGCGCGATCAATGGTCGCCAGGGATTCTCTTTCGTCCGCCGCGCCGTAAGCGAAACTCATCCCCATACAGCCAAGGCCGATCGCCGAAACTTCCAGATCTCTTCCCAATGTTCGCTTTTTCATTCTTCTACCTCCGTTGGCGTTTGCATTTTCTCAACCGTGAATCGCAATGCAGTCGAGCGGACTCCGTCGGGCTCACGAAGGTCGCGGAGCAGAGTTGGAAGTCCGAGGTAGGACCCAGCGGTCGAAAGGGCTGCTCAGGAGGCCAAGCGCGCCAAGAAAAACGTAGAAGTAATTGTTTGCCGCCACGTCGTATTTGCCGGCGAAGATCATGCCGACAGCCAGGCTGATGAGAACGAAACTGGCGGCGATCCAGGCAAGGCGCAGCCGAAAACCGCTGAAAAGCCAGAGCGCCATGCCGTATTCGAGAAAGAGAATCACGGTGGCGTGAGTTCGAACCAGGAAACCAGGCAGAAGAGAGTCATGCAGGAGAGAAGAATAGTAGGCGACCACCCCGGAAATACCCATCGGGGTTTTCACCAGTGCGGCGCCGAGAAAAAGAGAGCCGATGGTGAGACGGAGGAGAATGGAAACCCAATGGAGATTGGACTCGAGCTGGGTGCGGGTGAAGGCGAGCGCGGGATTGGAAGTTTGGTCGTTCATTGAATGATTGTTGCAGGCACAACGATAATTCCAGTTGTTGCAGATGCAACAAGAAAGCTAGGGTCGTCATTATGAGCGACGCGATTTCGAAAAAACAGGTGGCGGCATGGCAGCAAATGCTCATGGCCCAGTCGCGCATCGTGCGCCTGATCGAACAGCAATTCCAGATGCAGAAACTCGTGCCGTTTACCCATTACGATATCCTGTTGCAGTTGCGTTACGCGCCCGAGCGACAGATGCGTTTCCGCGAAATAACGGGCGAGATTGTGCTCTCAAAGAGCGCCCTCTCTCGTTGCATTGATCGGATGGCCAGCGCCGGGTTGGTCGAAAAGCTGGACTGCCCGCACGATCCGCGCGGCCTCGTGGTTCGGCTCACAAGCGAAGGCGAGAATGAGTTGAAGAAAGCGTGGCCGGTTTACCGAAAGCAGATCGAATGTCTTTTCGGCACCCACTTCAGCGAACGAGAACTCGATTTCCTGGCAAAGCGCTTTGCCAAAATCTCGCGCCAGCCACGATCCGAATTAAAGTAATTTTCTCGAGAATGCCGCTTGGTCCGTAGAAAACGGGGGCGGACTGGTTTCGACTGATGGTTTGAAGCGCAGGGCGGCATGTCGAGGATGGTTCGTTGGCCTCGTTAAAATCCGGACCAACAAAAAAAAATGCAGATCACCAAGATCTCGCTCTCGCGGCTTAATTGACCGCGATGTTCCCGGTTGAACGCCTGCTACTGCCGGGAACATGGACAGCAGGCTAATCGGACGGCGAGTGACCGCGCCGGACGGTGAAGGAATTTCGTGGTGGCTCGGTGGGCGGCGTGTGCCGGTGCAACGTCCGACCACCTAACAATAATCAACGGCTACACATGTAGAAGCTTGCGGAGAGAGCGATTAGGACAGGGGTTTAACTCCCCTCGCCTCCAATGTCTATCTCTACTCTTTGGGACGGGGCCGGCGCAGGTGGTTCTCACGCGTCACCTTCACTGCAACTTCTCTTCTCCTGTATTACCTTGCCCAAGATGTACTCTACCGCCGCTGGCCTAATAACCTCTTCTTCGGTACTGCCGTCCTGACCTTCACACGATGGAGTCCGCCCAGCCCGGTCACGGAATGGCCTCACCCGTGTGAGTTCTCACGAGCAAGGCGTCTGCTTTTGCGATGGCTCCATTAGCATCCACATCGTCGCGGAAGTTCGCGGCTGTGACCGGCTGGCCCACCTGGCCCCTAATCTGGGTGTTGTCCGTCTTACCTACCACGCGGTTAGCGTTGGCGTCCGCGATAAGGAAGCCGAACGCAACATCCCCAGTTGGCTGGCCACTACCGTTGATGTTCTGCGCCCGCAGGGTGACGATTTGTTCATTCGCGACTCCGGTTAGCGGCACAGTCATGGTGTTGCCGCTAAAGGTGGGCGCTCCCACAATCGCTGTGCCGGACACCTTTATGACTTGGCCCGATGCGACCGGTGCGCTGAACGTCAAGACAGCGGAATAAGTGCTGGCGCCGCGATCCTCGACTCCCGAAGGATCGCTCAATGGCATGTTGACGCTGAAGGTACCGGCCGCGCCATGGCTTAGGCGCGAGGCAGCGCTAACCAGGGTGACTCCACCTCCGCCCTTCGCCATCTTGAAGCTGCCGATACGCGTGCGCCAGTTGAAGCTGCTGGTTGAGTCATAATACTCGCTTGTGTACCAGAAGGTCGAATCGTCGACCGGATCGACCGTGAGGTCACTGTAATCGCCCCAACGGTTGTTGGTGTTGATCTGGGCGCCCGTGCCGCCGAAGAGATGCGCTTCACCTTGGGCGAAAGTGCCCAACGGGTCATTCTTCAACCGACCCGCATAGCGGAGCTGCGGGAAGATGGTCGCGTCTGAAGCGCTGAATCCGGCCGCAATATTGCCAGCGCCGTCCATGGCCACACTGGCCATCCAGCGATTCGTCGAGTCAGGAGAATAAGTGCCTTCCTGGAAGACCGACACAGGTCCGGCAGTCACCCCGCGCAATTCAAAGAACCGAATGCCCGCGGTGCCGCTGACGCTGACCGTAAAGTTACCGACGAGAGCCTCATGGTCGCCAAAGTTGCGATACGGCAGACGGAACATCAGCCGATCTGCGATCGCGTCCAGTTTGTTGGTGACGGTTTGGCCGCGCTGCGGGATGCAATTGCGGTTACCCACGCAGAGCTGAGTAAAGCCCGCCGCCGCCGGAGAACTAAAGAGAGTGAACCTCGAGTTAGCCGGCGTCACGAAGTCCGAGTGGAAGTGATAGACGTTATACTTACCGCTACTCGGGAACTGCACGAAGGGGTTGGGCGCACCGTTGGGCGGCAACGTCGAACCGTCCAGATCGGCCGGCAGGAAGGGTGCCTGAGTCGAATCCAAAGCCGGGAAGCTGATGAAGGTCGCAGGCTGACCGGCGAGCATTTTCGCGCGATCGAAGGAAAAGGCCTGAGGCCCGAGATAGGCCGTGCCTTCCGAGTTGAAAATGTTCATGCTCATATAGTAGGCGTCGGGCCAGACACCGAGATGGGGATAGTCGAAGAAGTCCGAGCCCAAGTGAAAGCCATAGCGGTTATACGAGCCTGTGGCGTCGCTCGTCGTCGATACCGCAATACATTCGTCAGTTGGAATTCCGGAGCCTGTCCCGACCGCGAATTGACTGAGAATCCAGCGATTGGCGATTTGGTCGTAGAGCACCACCGGATCCCCTGCTCCGGTTGCACAGCTACCTGGGAAGCCAGCCCAGACGGAATTGATGCTAACTGGGCCCAGAACCGAGGCGCCGTTAGTCTTGTCAAAGACTTGATAGCCTTCGTTGACGATCTGGACGTATTGGGTTGCACCCACTTCGCCATTGGTATCGGGCGGCGCGCAGCTGCAGATGACGCCCGGATAAGGGATGCCTGCGAAATTGAGGATCGGAGCAGGGATGCTTGGCACCAATTGACTGAGTAAGGTGCCCCTGTCCACTTTCGGGTCGGGCGCATCCGTATGCGGAAGCACGATCAAAGGGTTTTCGGCCGCTTCGTGTTGCTGCAAGGCCTGTTCTGGCCAGGCAGGCTGGTCGCGCAACGCCGGCGACACGTCATTGTAATAGGAATGGACAACGATGGGATTGCCTAGTGATGAGGTGGCTCCTTGCGCCAAGGCAAGCGAGCTTGGGTAGATACTTAAGCCTAAGAGCGCCAGGACGACGTCGACTGAGGCAAGCACGAATCCGAGCAGCGCGCGCAGGTTAATAAACGCGCTTCGAGAGGCTGATTTGTTTTTCATTTCGTATGGTATTTCTTGTTATGGCCTCATCCGGCCGTGCCGTTGACGGTCGGCAGGATTCGCGAACGTGAGGACGACCTGTGGTTTGCAGGTGGTCCGCCGCTACGGTAATTGATACTTGAAGTTTGAGTGAGTGGCAGATTGATATCAAAATCCGGCTAATGCATGGGCCTTCGGTGAAACAACGTTTGTTGGTTTCGGGGCGGCAGTCGCTATGTAGTGCTCGATGAGTGCCTGATCGATGCCGTTGCGATTGACGAAGGAGCCGACCGCCCAGCAATCCAAGGCCGACCCGCACGCGACGCCTAAGAGAAGATTATTGTGGTAGCTGCTAGTGTTGGCTGAGCTGACGATGGTCCAAGAGCTTCCGTCCCAGTGCTCGATCAAGGTCTGTAGGATACCGCCGGAGAAATCCGTGACGTCACTTTGCTCGCCGACAGCCCAGCAGTTCGATGCGGAGGCGCACGTTACGCCGGAGAGTAGGTTAAGTCCTGAGGCGTTGGTGTTGGGCGAATCGACGATGGCCCACGAGGTGCCATCCCAGCGCTCGATGAAGGTTTGCTGGATCTGGGTGGTGGCGTCTCTGCGGTAGCCGACGGCCCAGCAGTCCGATGCGGAGGCGCAGGTCACGGCTGCGAGGCGGCTGGTCCCAATGAGGTCGAAATTGGGCGAACTGACGATGGCCCACGAGGCACCGTTCCAACGTTCGATCAAGGTGTGGCCCTGGCCGAGCTCATCGCTATAACTGCCGACGGCCCAACAATCCAACGCCGACGAGCACGTGACGCCATAGAGGCGGTTGATCTGCGTTGCGCCGGTCCCAGGGGCGACAACATTGGGTGAGCTGACGATCGTCCAAAAGGCACCGTCCCAGTGCTCGATCAGGGTCTGCGCGAGAAAGCCGGTGCTATCATTGTAATAATTACCGACCGCCCAGCACTCCGAGTTTGATGTGCACGTCACGGATGCGAGGAAATTCGTGCCGGCAGGGAGAGTGTTGGGCGAGGCGACGATGGCCCAGGAGGTCCCGTCCCAGCGCTCGACCAGGGTCCGAGTTTCGCTGTTGCCGTCGAAAGCATAGCCGACGGCCCAGCAGTCCGACGCCGAGGTGCACGTCACCCCGAGAAGCTGGTCCTCTTCGAAGGGGTCGGTGCTGGGCGAACTGATGACGGACCATAAGGTGCCGTCCCAGTGCTCGATCAGGGTTCGCGTGCCGGCGCCGGGGGTGGAGTAGTAGCCGACAGCCCAGCAGTTAGACGTGGAGAGGCATGTCGCGGCCTTGAGGACGTTAACGCTTTGCCGCCTGCGCCCGGAGTTAGGCGAAGTAGCGATAGCCCACCTGGTTCCGTCCCAACTCTTGATCAGGGTCTGCGCGAGACCGTTGACGCCAGCGGCTTGGTAACCGACGGCCAGGCATTCCGACGCCGAGACGCAGGTCACGCCACCGAAGCTGTCGTTGCCTGGAGTGTCAAGCGAGTTAGGGATGGTCCACGAGATCCCGTCCCACCGCTCGGTTACGGTCTGAATGTCGCTGCCGGAAAAAGCGTAGCCGACCGCCCAGCAGTTCGACGCCGAGGCGCACGTGACGCTTGTGAGGACGTTATATCCGGGGATGCTGGGCGACGCGACAATGGCCCACGAGGTTCCGTCCCAGTGCGTGGTCAGGGTCTGATATGTGATGCCATTGGAATAGTCGGCATAGTAGCCAACTGCCCAGCAATCGGTTCCCGACACGCATGTCACGTCATAGAGGAAGTTGCCCTGCAAGGGGTCAGTGTTAGCCGAGGTCGCGACGGTCCACGAGGTTCCATCCCAATGCTCGATCAGGGTCCGCCCGTAGCCGCTCTCGGTATAGTAATAACCAACGGCCCAGCAATCTGTTCCCGACACGCAAGTCGCACCACTGAGGAGACTGGGGACCGTGGCACCGAGATCGGGCGAGCTGACGATGGTCCATGCAGTTCCGTCCCAGCGCTCGATCAGGGTCTCAAACGCGGTGTCGTTCGCGTGATAGCCGACGGCCCAACATTCCGTGCCCGAGGCGCATGTCACCCCGGAAAGTACATTGTCATACGTGCCGAGGCCTGGGTTAACGTTGGGCGAGGCGACGATGGCCCACGCGGTCCCGTCCCAGTGCTCGGTCAGGGTTTGAATTTCAGTTTCCGTGCCGATGTAGGCGAAGCCGACGGCCCAGCAGTCCGACGCAGATGTGCACGATACAGCGGTAAGCAAGTTGCCCTGCACAGGGCTAGTATTGGGCGATTCGATGGTAGTCCAGGAGATCCCGTCCCAGTGTTCGATCAAGGTTTGCTCGCCACTGCTGGTTGCGTAGTAGCCGACAGCCCAGCAGTCTGATTCCGAGAGGCACGTCACACCGTTGAGAAAGTTCGGCATCTGCCAGGGGATGTTGAGCAAGCGGAAGATCGACCAGCCTTCGCCAGCGGTCGCTCCAGCGAGCGGTACATTTTCTTGCGCGAGCGGTGGCTGTGCGCTTAGTAGAGCGCGTTGTGAAGTGGCGAAGATCGGATTTCCCGGAACGTTTGCCTGATCTGGCATTCCTGGCCGGAGCGGCATTCCCGCGACTCGCGAAAACCTCGCGCTTCGGCTGCTATTTGAGGGATCGTCGTCCTGCTTATCAACAGAAAACTGAGCGCCCGGAGGGAGCGGCACTCCGGGCAGCAGCCGGTTGGTCTTGCTGTCTGGAGTTGGCGCGCTGAGGAAGCTTGCGGGAGCAAGCGGCGCGACGGCGACCGTGCGTGCTGGCTTGACCGGCTGCGTCGCAGCAACGCTGAAAACACCCAAAAGAAGTCCAATCGAGCAAAGCGCGAATGCAGCGAGGATGCGTGGGTTAAAGATTCCGGATTCAGAGAAGGTTTGCTTGGTGTTCATGATTGTGGATGTGCTGGTTATCTGCCGTTGCGCTCAAAGCCAAAGAGTAGAGCTTGCCCTAGTTTGCCCGAAGATTTGTTCATTGGCCGAATTGACGATTTGTTAGTCGAAATTGACGATACGTTAGCGAATTTGACGATCTCGGCGCCTGCTTTCAGTTGACTTTGCGATAACGAGACACGTAACGGCCGGGCGTGCTGCCATAGGCTTTTTTAAAATCTCTCACAAAATGGCTCATCCCGGTGACACCCACACGAGCTGCCACTTCTTTGACGCTAAGAAATGTGGTTCTGAGTAGCTCGCGCGCTTCGGCCAAACGCAACTGCCGCCCATATCGCGCGATCGGGACGCCGGTCTCGCTCTTGGAAAAATTTGACCGCCATTGACGGTGGCTGTCTACTCCTGGCGAGTCCGCTGCAGGAATTTGAGAGGACTCAGTCCTGAGAAAAACCTGAACTCGTTGATGAAATGGGACTGGTCGTAGTAGCCGCAGCCGAGCACCAGATCCGCCCACCGCATCGTCATTTGTGTGGAGGTCCGAACACTGTCGTCCGCCGGACTGTCGAGATACGGTTTTCCCTCCGCATACGGTAAAGGATCTCGCCGCCCTAGGCGATGGACCCCTGCAACAGCCAGATGGAAGCGGCTGATCCTGGCGATCATTTTGGGAGCCATGCCGAAATATTTGTGGAACTGCGCGATCAGATGGCGCCGGCTGCATCCGAATTGCTCCGGAAGCCGTGCCAAATCGACATGATTCGGAGACTCCTGGAGTATCTTCCATGAATGTAGCAGACCCGCCGGAGCGGAAGGCGCGGACGCCAATCGTGCAGCGATTATGTTTTCGACAATGTCAAACCGAGCTGCCCAGTCGTGCGCAGCCTCCGCATGGCCAGTGAGGAGCCGAGAAAATCGACTGTTGCACTGGAGGATGTCGATTCGTAAGCAGGTCCATCGGCACCCCCAGAAGCATCTGTGCGCCGATTGGAGTGAAGCGAATCACCATAAAGTCCCGAGCTCCGAAGGCCTCACGGATCTGATGGCGATGCTGCAGAGCGACGATCCATGCGTTTCTGTGCTCGGTTGTGCGCTTCGGGTCCGATGGGTCGATGATTCGATGAGGAGCAGCGAAGTTCAGCACGATCGCGACTTCACGTAAGGGGAGGTGCCGCTCATGCAACGGCCTGGGCAAGAAGCTCTCACTCGCGAAGTAACCAATGACGTAATCGCGGAGGCGCGGTTCGGCGGGCCGCTGTGCAGCCCGCCAGCGACCGAGATCAGATCGGTGACCAGTGATTTCGATACTGGTTGAACCTAATAGTCCCATTGCCAATAGTGTCTCATTCCTGAGGTGTCCTGCTTGGACCTTGGCTCTAGCAGGACGAATCGGCCCTGATGAAGACGTTGGTCGGGACACCCGTTGCGCCGACCCAGGGATTTTAGCCGTGGGGCTCTACACTGCAAGATCGCGCTTGAGATTGCAAGATCAAAGGACTCGTTAGGGAGAAGCGCCGTCTCGAAACCTTGTGCGCGAATGTCTGTTTCGGGATAGAGCTTGAGAGCGATCCGCGCGGTCAATGGACAAGTTCAATGCCGGTCATGCGTGAGCGCGTTCTCATCTTTTCGGGCATTAGTCCGAAGAAGTGTCCTATGCCGAGAGCCGTTTCGATAATTCTCCCGTGTTCGAAACCTAGGCGCTGCACCGCATCGTAGATGGCGTTGATCACCGTCGCCGATGTGTAGTGAGCATTCAGAGACGCCCCGCGCCGTTGCGTACTGACTGTCCGTCACCAGATTCCTAAGTTCCTCGCGCTAGCTTTCCCAATCGCTGCCGGGATGCTGCGCAAATACTTGTGGGATACCGCCCCAGCCGACGTGCTTTACGAGGATGTGCTTGTCGGCGTCCGTGGCCGCGCGGCCTTCGGTGTCGAGTCGGTTGACCAACTCGATTGCGGCGAAATTGTCGCGACACTTCTGCTTGAGCGACCCTTCGCCGAGTCTGTCCTCGGCGCGGATGCGGTAGTTGCCGGCGCTTAGCTCTCTTCCGGCGGGAGGAGAATGTATCGCTCCCGTGTCGTGCGCCTGCTGCGGAGTCATCTTCTGCTCCGTTTCGAGCTGCCGGGTGAGCGTTTCCATTTCTTCGATCGTCCTCTCCTGCGCCTCGAAGAGTGCCTCCATCAACGTGCCATTCGCTTCCATTCGCGAACCATCGCCGGACGGAATTCCCTCCAATGCTTCTCGGCCATCAGTCCGTACTGGCGTCGGTAATGAGCGCTATGTTTTCTCCAGCCGCCAGTCGCTCGGAAAGTTCTGCGGTGCGCATGGCTTCGTTGTGCTCGTGGTAACTCACAAGTGGTTTCCGGATTTCGAAATGACGCAGCAAATTTCCGGAATGCCGCGTGTCTTCCGCGGCGATGAGATCAACCGACTTCAGGACGGCGAGCGCGCGGAGGGTGATGTCGTCGAGGTTTCTGATCGGCGTTCCGACCACGTAAAGCATCGTTGAGTATCTCCCGGGAATGCACCGACGCCAAAGACCGATGGCTGAAAACAAAAGAACCATTCAGCATTTGGCTGAATGGTTCTTCCGCCGATTCGACCAGGGATGTCGATCAGCAATCCGGGAGCCGGTTAGGACGGCTCCCGGACGGTTAAAGGTTATCGTTTCTGGTTCCGACCGTTACGGCAGGGACTGGCCCTCGTGCCTTCTGACGACAACCACGTCGCTCAGGTTAATTTTGCGGTCGGCATTCAGGTCGTCGCGGAAGTTGCCGCTATTGGTCTGTGCCGGAGCAGTCTGGCGGATGATTTTGATATCCTTGCCATTCACGGTGCCGTCAGCATTGACGTCGCCGATGAGCTTGCCGTAAGTGACCGTGGCCGAGCCAGTGTTGCCTTGATCGTCCATCACGCCGCTCAGTGTGACGGTGATATTCTGGCCACTGCACTGTGCTGCAGAGCCCAGTTTTACGAGCACGGTGTGCGTGTCCCTACCTGGCCTGACGGTCGCGTTGCCACAGGTGCTGATCGCGGTTCCGACATTCGTGATGTTGTTGTTGAACGTCATCAGGATCGTGTCAGCACCAGCGCGATCTTCGATTCCTTCGCTGCCCGTAAGCGGGAGCGGGATGTCGAATATACCAGTACTACCATGCCTTTTGATCGAAGCAGCGCTTTGCAGCGTGAGTCCGCCGCCGCCGGTGACAGTTCCGTTGACACCCATCGAGAAGTCGTAGGGTTGACCGAGGGCTGGATCGCCCGTCGAGGCGAAGTCGAAGAGGAAGAACGGGCTGTCGAAGAACGCGTTTTTGTTATTGCCCGGAGGCTGGCCAAAGGCGTTTGTGCCACCGGTGGACGAATCGAACGAGCTACCGGTGAGGTCGCCGATCGGCGTGACATTGAGGAAGTAGCGAGTGTCGCTGGTGCCGTTGCTTCCGTCGAGGTGGACGGCGAGGTCGGGCACTTCCACCATGAATTCGGTGACACCAAAGCCGCTGCGACCGGTTGGAGTGACGGTCGGGGTTATGGTCATGCCGCTGGCGACGACGGTGCCGCCGTTACCTTCAGAGATACCCTGACGGATTTCCCACGTGGCGCCGGTGACGTTGGTGTCAGCCAGGTTGTTCGAATAAACCGAGCTTACATCCCATCCGTCGGCGTCCGTCACAATGAAATCATCGTAAACGTGCGCGAATTCGCCTGCACCGATGTCGTCGTCCTGTTCGTTGTTGAGACCGTTCACGCCGTTGAAGTCGCCATTATACCAGAGTTGGCCGGCCGGTGTTGCCGTCGGCGTCGGAGTTGGCGGCGGCGTGGCGCTGCCGGCGGCCGCCCGGATCAACCAGTTACCGACCAAGCCAACGCTCTCGATCGGCGCGACCGGGAGATCGTTGTTGGTCAGGTTGTTGATGTCGCCCGTCGCGCCGCCCGCGACGTAGCTGCGATTGGGGAGCGGATTTGCCTTATCCAACGCGGCCGGATGTTGGCCGGCAGCGTGGGTGATGAGGAAGCCGACGAAGAAGTTCGTCGTCGGAATCGTCGTGTTGAAGCTGGTATCGATGAATGTGTCGGTGCCCGCCTGCGCGACCGTGCCCGGCGCGGTGGCCAGCACAACTGCGTCGGACGGATCCCCGTCGCCATTCGGATCACTCCAAATGACTGCTGTGTAGCTCAGACCGTTGAGGGTCGGATCAGGGAAGAACGGAGTGCCCCAGGCGATGGAGACTTTGGTGATCGTCGAATTACCGGGGGTGACGGTGAATTCGTTTAGCGCGATCAGGTCACCGTCGGAGGTAAGGCCGATCGAGTCTTCTGCGGTCCCGTCATCGATCATGTAGGTCGAATCCGGAAACAGGATTTTGTTATACGTTCTCGCGGAAGTCATTGGATTGGGTCCCTTGTCATGCGAGCCGTGCGTGGTTAATGCCGACGACAGTGTTGCGCGGGTGCCGGCTTGCGCGCTGAGAGCGAGCGAAGCCAGCAACGCCATCGCAGACAGTGCTGTGTTCTGCAGGATGCGTGGGTTAAAGATTCCGGATTCAGAGAAGGTTTGCTTGGTGTTCATGATTGTGGATGTGCTGGTTATCTGCCGTTGCGCTCAAAGCCAAAGAGTAGAGCTTGCCCTAGTTTGCCCGAAGATTTGTTCATTGGCCGAATTGACGATTTGTTAGTCGAAATTGACGATACGTTAGCGAATTTGACGATCTCGGCGCCTGCTTTCAGTTGACTTTGCGATAACGAGACACGTAACGGCCGGGCGTGCTGCCATAGGCTTTTTTAAAATCTCTCACAAAATGGCTCATCCCGGTGACACCCACACGAGCTGCCACTTCTTTGACGCTAAGAAATGTGGTTCTGAGTAGCTCGCGCGCTTCGGCCAAACGCAACTGCCGCCCATATCGCGCGATCGGGACGCCGGTCTCGCTCTTGAAGAGCTGGCGCAAACGCGATGGAGAGAGATGGACTGTATTCGCCATTTCCGAGAGAGACACGTTTCGATCAAGATGGGCGGCCATCAGGTCAATTACCTCGCGTACTCTTGGATCCATGCGGCTTCATTACCGGTCCGAAGCGCCATTGTGAGCCTCATTATTAGGGGGAGCAGCCAGCGTGACACGAGTCCGCGACTGACCTTTGGTCCCGCTACGCACCTTCCGCGCAGGGGCAGGGGGAGCAGTGAGCGGTGTTGCCTGATTCCAAAAAACTTCAAACAAGATGCTCATGCTGCGCGCAAACGGGGCGTGCCTGACCAAGAGAGCAGCGGGATGTCCCCCGCGCCTGATCAGCGTAGACAGGACAACCTCCTGATCGAAGACGAAAAGTTTGTAAGGTAGCTCGCCTTCGTAAACACGCGCTTCCTCTCCTCCAGCAAGCCAGCTCTCAAGGTAGGGGCCGACTTTCGGATCCGCGATGGCCGCGCGCTCGTACAATGCTTTGAAGTGGACGCCCTGTTCCGTTGCTTTTCGCTGTGCCGGATTCCATGGGCGAGGCATGAGAATCGGAGCTTTGACAATTCCTTCCACAAGCCGGGTCGCCTCGAGTTGCAAGCGGTGAAGTTTTTCGCCAATCAATTGTGGTGTGCGGACCACCTGCACGGAATCGTCGAGCGCTGATTCGGCGCCGGGGGCCGAAGCCGGAAGAGCCTCGGTGAGTTCCTTCGCGATCTGTTGCCGTTCCGAGAGCGTTTGTTCTTCCCGGGAGATTAGGCCTCGCAGCGCTTCTTCGGGCGCGACTGCGGTGAACTTGCTCCCGTGACCGAGGCCACCTTCGATCAGGCCCTTTTCCGCGAGCGAAGAAAGTGTCGGATAAACAGCCGTCCGCGGAATCCCTGTTTGGCTGGCAATCGCCCTCGCAGCGAGCGAGCCTTGATGAAGAACCGCCAGATAGATCTGCGCCTCGCTGGATGACAAGCCCAGCTGCTCGAGCTTTAAACGGTGGTTGAAAAACACAGTGTCAATTTATATGACAACTAAAAGACGTTGTCTAATTTTTAATTACAAATTTTCGGTAGGGTGCGTGTTAGGTCCCTTTTCGCAATAACCAGCGACGAAGTGAAGCACGATTCGGCGACGTCTTGAGGGGGTGGAAGCGAAGACCTCGGAAGAAAAACGTTTCAAGATCGCCAAATCCTTGAAATCCGGCGACGCCCGGAGCAGATGCGACGCGCGGAGTTTGGAGAAATTACTTCGACCCGCAATCGCACCGGCTGCAACGACGGGCCTAACGACCGCTTGCGACTCCAGCTCTCTGCGGAGCGCCCTTGATGCGCTTGATCGACCCGACGGCGGTGCGGATTAGTGCAGAAGCTCTAATGTCCGGAGTTTTCCCCGCGGTCGACTGTGGATATCACGGCCTTCAGACAAGAAGGAGTTGAAGAGGGCCTGCCGCTGTATGAGCCGACCGAGCTCTCCATCTGTCGACGGCCTGCATCGTCTTCTTCGCCCTCGTAGTTCGCATGTAGTTCATAATTGGACCGCGAAATAACCGGCCTTCGAGAACTCGGTGCGGAACCTGATTCGCACGGAGAGCGGCGTACACGAGGTAATTCAAGAGCGGAGAAAACCTTCAGGATTGCCCAAAATTGAAGTGAACTGCTCTTGCCCGAGGGCGGATGAGATGCGCTCGTACCTCAGGCTTGTGCAAATCGTGTATGCTCAAGCGCAATGGAAAGGTCGCAGTCCGCGATGATCAGCTCAGCCTCTTGACTTCGGAAACTGGAATGGCCGACGAAATCTATCTGACGCAATCGGACTCATGGCCGAGCGTCATTGGCGGGAGTTTCGGCCGGCAATGGTTTGCGAAAATGGAAGCGAACGCACCCCTGAGGGGAAGCGGTTTTCGAGGCGCAGGAGAAAACGATCGAGGAAATGCAAGTTCTTACTCGCGAAGTGGAAACGGAGCAGAAGCTCGCCGCAACAGAGTAGATATCGACCGCGCCCACACGGAACCTGCAAGGATGGTCATATCAATGAATGTAGTCGGGAAATTTCGGTAACTCTGCGAAGTCCTCGGGAGAGTGCTGGATCACCAGCCGCCCCTCGGTGTTCTTGATGATTTTTTCGATCCGATCCATCGAGGCCAGCGTATCGGCGCGCGAATTATTAAAGGTTGGCACGCGGCGATCGGTGCGGTTGGTGCGGGTGTGATAGAGATCGATCGCCAGAGAGGATTATTGTTCCAGAGTCTTTTAACTTGATTTCCAAAACCTGGCTGCCAGGGGTGTGACCCGGCGCTTTGAGGATGCGCACGTTGCCGTCACCAAACACGTCATAGTCCCCCTCGATCATCCGAGTCTTGACCGTCGTATATGCGCTAAGGGTCTTGAGTTCGACGCCGCCGGGTGTCGGTTTGCTTAGCGCCCACTTCAACTCCGCCTTGTTGATGATCCAGGTGGAGGAGCCAAAGAGATTGGCGTTACCGGTGTGGTCAAAATGAAAGTGCGAAAATGCGACGTAAGTCACATCGTTCGGAGTCAGGCCGATTTTTTTCATCTGTGCCGCTAACGGGATCGGCACGCTGAGATGATAGCCATCGTCGTCCAGGCCGTTCTTCTTCTCAGCGAGTTTATCACCCAGACCGGTATCCCATAGGAGCGTGCCTTTGGGGTGACGAATCAAGAAACAAGGATCGGCCAGGGCACCGCGCTTTCCGTTGTATTCTCCGGTGTCGGAAAATTCCCCCATATCTTTGAGCGTAAAATTTCCGCCATCGAGCGCATACACATCAATTTCGTTCGCATCGCCTGTTGCACTGGCTGGCGCCGCGGAGATGAAAGCGATACCCCCCAAGAGCGCGAGGCAGACGAGACTCCATGCCGATTTGACTGGCGGTGGCTGGCAACCGGCGACGTGGTTCAAGACTTGATGGGCCATAGTTATTCCTTCTGGAAGATCACGCTCCGTTTCAGCTGACGAACTCTTGTCTTTGCCGCACATATCCGGTCGATCGATAGTGCTGCACGCGCTCCGGACGCGTCAGTAGATATTGACTGTCTTCAGGAAAGTACCGGGCCTGGCTGACGTCTTCACCGGCGAAGGCGCGGATGGCGTCCAAGTTTGTCCACCAGCTGAGGACGACTATTTCCGAGCGCTGCTCATCTAGGTCGCGGACTGCAATCTCCGCGCCGAGGTTGCCCGGCGCCGCTCGATAATTTGCGATACCGGTTTCCTCGACGTAATCGACATATTGCGACGCCAGTTCGCGTCGGATATCCGCGCGCCATTCGCGCAAAATGCTCGTCTCGTTTGCATATTTGGGTCGGTCTTGCATCAGTGTTGTTATCCTTCTAAGTTGCTTTTAATGGTAACTGTTTCATCGGTCAAGTCGAAATCGAAAGCACCGCATCGAAATGATTTTCCCCGACCTGTTGACCACGTTCTTCTCGCAGGGGGCCTGCCTTGTCTGGACTTCGTCAACACCGTTCACGATCGCCATGCGACCGTTGTGGAAGACTATCTGTCTGACGTGCCACGCTATCTCGCGTGGTCGGTTCGAGCGGGGCTGCTAACGAACGCGGAGCGTCTCGAATTGGACCAAAGTCCACCACCGCAAAGAGTTCTGGCCGAGGTCCGTAAACTACGCGAGCAAATTTTTTCTCTGCTTTGCGAAATCATAGATGGTGTAAAGGCATCGAAAATCTCGCCTGACCAGCTCGACATCTGGATCCATCGAGGTTGGAACGATCTGGAATTTGACCCGGCAGCGGACGACTGCGTGTCTTGGAAACCTGGCGCCTTGAATACGTACCTTCCGCTCAAGCGTGTCGCGCTCTCGACTCTCGCTTTCATGCAGAATCTGGAGCCGGAGCGTTTGAAGCGCTGCGCGGCAAAGGGAGAGTGCGGTTGGCTCTTCTACGACTATTCAAAGAATAATAGGCGGCGCTGGTGCGCAATGAGGACCTGCGGCGCAATTGCAAAGATGCGTCGTTATCGCAGGCGGCCGAATAATCAAAGCAAGGTGAAGCCATGACTCCTCCTCTTAAAGGTTACCGAAGCCCGAGGGCGAAGATCTCGCGGCTTGGGTGTTGAGTAATTTTGCAAAAGAGGAACTGCAAAAACTCTCTCACAGTCCTCGAGAGTGTTCCCCAGACGCTCTCGTCCCTCGCGTTTGAGGGAGATTCTTCTGTACACGAACCATGAAATTCAGCGCGCAGCGCAAAGGTGAGTTCGCAGCAGGAGGAGCCGCTCTTTTATGGAGTTTCTTTCCGATTCTTACAGTTCTTACAGTGTCTTCGATGCCGCCGCTTTTCACTGCGGCAGTGAGTACAGCTATTGCTGCATGTTTTTTCACGGCACTCGTGATTCTTCGAGGCCATTGGAGAATGTTTTTTGAGACGTCTGTCTGGAAAGATATACTTCTTGCGACCCTGTTCATTGGAATAATTTATTACGGCCTGTTGTTTATTGGCTACCGAAGTACGACAGCAGGCGATGGAGCAATCATTACTCTGACGGAGGCTTTCTTTACATTCATCATTGTCAACCTCCTCTGGAGACACGAACCATTGATTCCACGGCATGCGCTCGGAGCTTTCTGTATGGTCATCGGTGCGTTCCTTGTTCTTTTGAAAGGGATGAGCGGCCAGTGGAACATCGGGAATCTCTTTATTCTTGTCGCCTGCGTGTTTTCGCCCATCGGTAATATTTATGCACAGCGAGCGCGCACGAAAGTTTCTACTGAAGTGATTCTTTGTGTTCGCAGCATCTTGAGTGCGCTCTTCCTTTTTCTACTTTCCCTCTTCACCGAACATTTTTCCCCGCATACTTTTCCTTCGCACTTTTTACTATTCATTATTCTAAATGGAATTTTTCTATTGGGACTTTCCAAAATTCTTTGGCTTGAAGCCATTCATCGTCTTCCGATCGCGAAGACGGTTGCGCTCTCAGAGGGTGAAGTCTTTCTCACGCTTATTTTTGCGTTTCTGCTTTTGGGACAACCGATGATGCCCTATCAGCTCTTCGCACTCGTTCCGATGGGCTTGGGCCTTTTCCTCCTCACAAAAGGAGCTGACGTTCCGGCATAAAAAGAGCGCCCGTGCGGGC
Source organism: Chthoniobacterales bacterium (assembly GCA_013815325.1). GTDB lineage: Bacteria > Verrucomicrobiota > Verrucomicrobiia > Chthoniobacterales > UBA10450 > Palsa-1392. The sequence goes on along the minus strand of JACDGM010000067.1, from coordinate 1,746 downwards.
GCTCTTTTTCTCCTATCCAGGAAAAGTTTAAATCATCAATTTCTTTGCGAGGATTCTTCCCACGCTGAGTCCACCGCCGATGGAGCTGAGCCAGCCGAAGAAGCCCAGCAGACCGAGATCGGCGGTGTCGGTGTCTTGAGTGTTACCCGCGACGGCATTTTCGCCCGGATGACGTGCGACGTGTCACCGCCGAAGAAGGTGGAGATACCCGCTTGCGGGAGCTGCGAGATGACGTTCATGCCGACCGACGCCGTCTGGAGCTATCCGTTGCCGGAGGTCACGACGACGTTGTTTTGGACGCGGTCACCGTTGCGCATCGACCTGCTGATTTGTGCGCTGAGCGAAGGTTTCTCGCAACACCCGGGCCGAGGCGGTCGCTGGACCACGTCAATGAGTTTCCGTTGGCTTCTCCGTCTGCAGTGTCGAGAATCGTCAGTTGTCCCAACGCGTAGGTGTCCTGGACGCAGTTGAAATCCGGACTTCCGGCCGGGAGAATTCCCCCCGGACCAAATGAGATTGCGCGCGAGGCCGCGCGCGGCGAGCCGGCCCGAGACCCAGCTCGCGTCGCTTCGTCAATTCGCGCGGCAATTTCTTCAGTGCGACGAGCCATAACTCCCGAGTAGCTCAAAGACCGAAGCGATAAACTGCTGGTGGTCCGGTATTCGCAACGTAATTGCGTGTTGCTCAATCTCAGCGCTGCCCGCCTTCAGATCAGCGTCCAGCGCACCGAAGGCATCGTCGCCGCTCAACGTAAAGAGCAAGTGAACCACCTGCCGCGTGGGGATTGGCTTTAGCAACATGAATTCCTCGAACACGATCGCGAGTTCGTCCTGCTGTAGGTCGAAAAGGCGATGCTTGATGTATCCGAGTGCGTGCTGTGACGGCCTGCCGTCATTCGCCGCCAACATTTCTCGGGCTTCCGCGACCACGGCGGCAGTCAGGTTGCTTCTGCTCTTCGACTCGCCCTTTAGAAAGCGAACATCGCGTTCTGTTCGCTCGGCCCCGATTATATCCTCGCCTCGGAGAGCAACCTCTCAGCCATCGAGCCATCGCAAACGCTTGATAGGAATCTGGAAGCTCTTCAGCACAGCGGGCACTGCTTCGGTCGCGAAGATTTCACCCCAATGTCCAGAGCGGGCCCTCTTCGAGCCCGGAAACATTTCCCGCAAGAGCTCGGCAGTCCGCGGGAGTCCGAGGCGCGCGATGCGCTCGCTCAGTCGAACCGGATCTTCATAGTGCGCCGCAACCGTTGCATCGATCAGTTTCTCCATTCAAGAACGCGATCCATCTCGCTCGCGGGAAAACGTGGAGACTATGGCGACCTTCTACCTGGACGGCGTCAGTCTCGCACCACTCTTCGAATAAAGACGAAGGCATCGGGATAATCGCCCGAAATTGTAGACGAGCACTGGTGTCCCTAGTGCCGGCACGGCGTTAGAGATACGAGTTGCGCCAACCACAGAGCAGTGACGCCTCGTTTCAAATTCAGGATCGTCCCTCGTCGTGTATGCTCAAGCGCAATGGAAAGGTCGCAGTTCGCGACGATCAACTCAGCCTTTTTGATTTTGGAAACTCGAATGGCGCAAGAAATCTATCTGACGCAATACGGACTAATGGCCGAGAAGCATTGGCGGGAGTTCCGTCCAGCAATGGTTCGCGAAATGGAAGCGAACGGCACGCTGATGGAAGCGCTCTTCGAAGCGCAGGAAAGGACGATCGAAGAAATGGAAACTCTCACCCGGCAAC
>JACDGM010000155.1 GCA_013815325.1 Chthoniobacterales bacterium | reverse complement strand
GCCCGCTATTTCGTGCGCGACCTGAGCTTTCTCCTCGAGCAATGGTCAAAGATCGAGCAGCAGATCAAAGATTTGCCGGCGCCCGCGCGCGTTTTCGAAGAGCCGGACCTGGTCGAGCGCACGGTGCGGGATTTTCTCACCGATGAAATCGACGAGGTCATTTGCGACGACCACGCGGCTGTCGAGCGGATGGCCTCACTCGTTGGGCAGATCTCCCGGCGCGCCAAGAGCCGCGTAAAACACTACGATGGCGCCGCCCCGATTTTCGAAACCTTCGGCGTGCAAAAGCAGGTCGACGACGCTTTTCATCGCCAGGTCTGGCTGCGCTGCGGCGGTTACATTGTGATCGACGAAACCGAAGCGCTCGTCGCCGTGGATGTAAACACGGGGCGCAACAAAGGCGGGCGCGACGTCGAGAAAACGATCCTGCAAACCAATCTCGAAGCGGCCGACGAAATAGCCCGGCAACTGCGCCTGCGTAACATTGGCGGCCTCGTCATCGGCGATTTCATCGACATGAAGAACCGCAAAGACCAGCAGATGGTTTACCAGCGGATGCGCGAGCGTTTGAAACGAGACAAGGCGAAAACGCACGTCCTACAGCTTTCCTCGTTAGGCCTAATGGAGATGACGCGGCAACGCGCACAGGAAAGCCTGAACGATTCCATCTACGAAAATTGCCCGTATTGCGAAGGCCGCGGCGTGGTCAAGACGGCGATGAGCACGAGCGTGGAAGTGCACCGCGCGCTCAACAGCGTGATGCGCAAATATCAGGACACCATCCACGAGATCCGCGTCATCCTTAATCCCGAGGTGCTCAAGCGGCTCAAGGAAGAAGATGAAGAATTGCTCGTGGAATTGGAGCGCCGCTATGCAGGACGCTTGATGTTCCGGGCTGATCCCAGCTTCCACAGCGAAAAGTTCGTCCTAACGGACGCGAACACCGGCGCGGAGCTGAAGATGTAACTCCTTTACCTTTGACGAAGAAGGGAAGGTGCGTCCCTCCGGGAGGGAGTGGATCCTGAATGCCGATAGTTATTCCGGGACGAGCGGAGTGTGTTGCAAAATCAAAGCGGAGCGAGCTGTGACAACTCGGCGGCGCGCGCGATAAAAGCTTGGCGCCTCAACAGCCACTGCGCCGGCAAAGCTTGGCCGGCGTCGAGCTGCGCGCGCGTCCTCCTAACTCTGAAACGCCAGCTTCTCACTACCGCAAACGAAGAGGTGTGCTGGCAAAACTCCCGGCGTTGCGACGGCAACGCGCTGCTCTGGTCGCCTCAGCCTAACGATCTACTCCAGTCTCGGTCATTCTGGCGTCATCGCCGGTTGATTTTTGCCGGCCCGAGCACGCGCCTAACGAGACGACTGGTATGAAACTCCTCGGTCGTTAGGCGCTCGTGACGTTAGTCTCTTCGGTGGAAGGTAAGACTTAGGGTGAACTTTCCGTCACCGTGAGGGTCGAGCCTGCGGCCACCGCGGACACGACATCGACCACCCCACTCGGCCATATCACCTTGACCGTTGTCGCCTGGTTTGCGGTCCCGATCCCGAAATGCAGCGGCTCGCTGCTTTGCGAATCCCATTCACCTCCACCACCTCCGTTATTCTCCTGGAAGCCCGTCTTTCCGGCATAGGTCACCGTAACCCGCGCGCCGATTCCGCGGTTGTTCGACTGCACGCCTACCAGCTTGACGTTGATGTAATGATTGCTATTCCCGTTGTTCTTAAAAAGTCGGTGAAGTCCTTTTGCACCTGTCCCGCCATTACCTTCACCGCCGAGCCCGTCTTTCACGATGAGGTCGAGAAATCCATCGTTGTTAAAGTCTCCCCACGCGGCGGTCTTGTGTAATGAGCTCATCTGATCATCCTGCAGCGCCACGCCCTCCACCGCGGCCCGGTTGGTAAATGTCCCGTTGCCGTTGTTATGGAAAAGAAGATTGGCATTCCCGACACCCAGTGGCCCTGCCCCCGCACACGTGACAAACAGGTCGAAAATCCATCGTTATCGTAATCTCCCCACAGAGCAGCCCAGGTATTTGCCGTGGTGCCCGCACCCGCTGCTGCTGTCACATCGGAGAATGTGCCGTTGCCGTTATTGTGATAGAGCGTATTTCCAAAAGTTCCGTTGCGCTGGGCTCCCCTGGCCACATATAAGTCGAGCAGGCCATCGTTGTCATAGTCGCCCCAGGCAATGCCTCTGCAGGAGTCACGCGGGATCAACCCCGCAGCGGTTGTCACATCGACGAATGTGCCATCGCTTTGATGTCTGTATAACGCCTCTTGAGTGCCAACTCCCGAGAATGCGACATCGACCAAGCCGTCGTTATCATAATCCGCGAATGCGTCGATGAACCCGCCATCTTTTGCGCCCGACCCCTTGGCCAGTCCCGCGGCATCGGCAATCTGCGTGAAGGTGCCGTTGCCATTATTTGTAAAGCCGATTCACATTGTGATAATTTTTGACGAAGAGATCGAGCTTGCCGTCGTTGTCGTAGTCGATCCAGGAACCGCCGCGCCCCCGATTCGTCGATGACTCTATCCCTGCGGCTTGACTGACGCATCGCGAAGGGCTTCGCGAGATAATCGTCGGCCCCGAGCGCGAGACCGCTCACGCTGTCGGTCAATTCGCCGCGCCCCGTGAGGATAAGAACGCGGCTATCGACGTGCGCCTTGCGCAGGAGTTTGAGCACTTCGAAGCCGTCGATTCCGGGCAACATCACATCAAGGATGATGAGGTCGTAGGGCGTTTGCTGCCCTTCGCGCAGCGCCGCCTCGCCATCGTGCACGACGATGACATCGTGCCCCGCCGCGGTCAGCGCGCGCGAAACATGGCGCGCGAGCCGCACCTCATCTTCTACGACCAGGATGCGCATGCGATTTATGGAAACTTATCAACCGGGGGAAAGAACGCGGAGCGCACCTTCCATTGGGAAATTCCGCTGGGCGATGCGCGAAAGGTTACAAGCTTGTTACTTTTCATTCCCTACTTGTTCGCACGCCGCCTTCCATCTTTTTTTGGCAGGTAAGAGAGGACAAATCAGGCCCTAACGAAATTGAAAATGATTGACTGCCTCTTCCCAGTCGCGCGCCGTTCCTGCTAAGCTCGCTGGCAGAATGAATCGCCATTTCGCCCTAACGACCCTCGCAGCCCTCCTTTTGGCGCCGGCAGCGGGGCGCGGGCAGGCGGCGATCGAGGGCAAAGTGGGGCTGCCGAAAACGCGCTTCGCGCCGGTCGTAAACGAACGCTATGAAATCGTGAGCAAGGCCGGCGTGCTTGCGACCGATCCGCCGCGGGCGGTGGTCTCTTTGCAAGGTAATTTTCCGAAGCCGGCTGACCTCCCCGCCAAACAGGTGGCGCAAAAAAATCTCGCTTTCGCGCCCCCGCTGCTCCCGATCGAGGTCGGGACGAAGGTGAGCTTCCCAAATTTCGACGACACCTATCACAACATCTTTTCCTACTCGCCGGCGAAGCGCTTCGACCTTGGGCGTTACCCGCCAGGAGAAAATCCGCCGCCGTTCCAGATCTTCGATAAACCGGGCCTGGTCACGCTACGCTGCGACATCCACGAGCACATGCGCGGTCTCATCCTGGTGCTCGCGACACCCCATTTTGTGATTACGGACGCAGACGGACATTATCGCCTAACGAAACTGCCGGTCGGTCATTTTGTGGTGAAGGCGTGGATCGACAGCAAGACGACGCGCGAACAGCCGGTCGACCTGAAGAACGGCGCGACCCTGCACGTCGATCTCCCGTGAACGCGGCGGCCGACACCCGCCCCCCCGGCATCGGGCGCTTCCGCATCAAATTGTTCGTGGCCCTGATGCTGGTCGTCTCGGCCCTGACGTCGTTAGGCATTTACTTCGCGCAACACCGCGCGGCGGAAGATGCGGAGGCCGCTTTACAGCGCGACTTCGCGCTCGAGCTGGCCTCGCTCCATCGCCTCCAGGATTTGCGCAACGCCGCCGTTGCCGACCGTTCCACCTCGCTCGCACGCAACGCACGCATTCATGCCGCGCTCGAGGACAATGCTCTCGATCTCCTTTATCCCAGCGCCCGCGACGAGTTGCGCGATCTGATGGATAACGCCGGCGGGGTGGATACCTTGCATGCAAGATTCTACCGCTTCCTCGATGGCCACGGCGCGGTCATCGCTCCGCCGACGAACGATGCGGGAGTGCTTTTGCCTAACGAATCCGCTCAGCTCGCGCAGAACGGCGTCCCGCCAACGATGCAAACCGGATATCTCGTCCGACACGACGGAGCGGGCGGCGCGACGGTCGATGAAATGATCGCGGTCCCGATCCGCTCCACCGAGACGAACGACGTCATCGCCGCCCTCGTCCTCGGATTCAGACCTGTCGAAGTGATCGCTCACGGGACGGCGACGGGAATGAAAAGCGGGATTCTGGTCGAGGGGAAATTGCAGCTCCCGAGCTTTGACCCGGCGGCGGAGGAACAGCTCATGCGCGAGATTGATGGAAGCGCGGCGCAAGGCGCCAGGCAGAGTTTGCGCGTCACGATTGAGGGTCTGCCGCACCTCCTTTTTTTTAAGCGACTCAACCCGAAGTCGAACTACCCGCCGGCCTACGAAGTCTGCGTTTATCCCCTCACCCGGCTCCTTGCGCGCCAGCTACAATTGCGCACCCAGATTTTAGGCGCGGGCGGCGCCCTCCTCATCGTGGGGTTTCTCGTTAGTCAGTTTCTCTCACGACGACTCTCGCGACCGGTTGAAAAACTCGCCGTCGTCTCGGAAGAAAATCGCGCGCAACGCCAGCAAGCGGAAGCGAAGCTGGAACTAACGACGGAAGAATTGCAACGTTCCGCGCGCTTCTCGGCCGACGCTTCGCATCAACTGAAGAGCCCCATCACCGTCCTGCGGGCCGGCCTCGATTCGCTCCTCGCCCGCGATGGCTTTACCCCGGAGACCTACGAGGAAATCTCGTCGCTCATTCACCAAACCTATCGGCTCACGGGCGTCGTCGAGGATCTGCTTTTGCTCTCGCGCATGGATGCCGGCAAGCTGCGGCTCAATTTTCACACCGTAGATTTGGCCCACCTCGTCGCGGAATTAATCGATGATCTCCGCGCCGTGCCGGAAGCGAGCGATCTCGATGTAAAAACCGACTTCCCGGCGGAGCTGCCAATCGCCGGAGAAAAAAAATACACCGGGCTAATCGTGCAAAACCTGCTCGACAACGCGCGCAAATATAACCGCCGCGGCGGAACCATCCGAATCAGCGCGCAGACCAGCGGCAACCAGGTGGAATTGCGCGTGGCCAA
>JACDGM010000154.1 GCA_013815325.1 Chthoniobacterales bacterium | reverse complement strand
GTCCTATGCGACTCATGATAACCAATTACCTCGATGTCATTTCCTCCTGGTGTTATTGGGCCATTCCGGCCTGGCAGGAATTGCGAAAGCGCTACAGCGAACGCGTCGATTTCCGTTGGAAGATCGCCTTGATGGACAAGGCTGCGCTCCCGCCCACCCGCGAAGCGATGGAATGGTTTTATCGGCGCAGCGGAATGTTGATGCGCTCGCCGGTCATGTTGCAGACGAGTTGGCACGAGCCGGGCCGGGGCGAATATCTGGAGCCGAACTGCATCGCGGAAGCAGCACGCGATCTCGGAGTGGAAGACGACCGCGTCTGGATCGCGCTCGCCACCGCCGAATTGCGCGAAGGAAAAAAGATTGGGCATTGGGAAGTTGCGGCGCAGATCGGCGCGGAAGCAGCCGGGCTCGATCGAGACGAATTGCTCAAGCGCGCCAAGGCTTCCGAGATCGAGGCACGCGTTCGTGAAACCACCGCGGAATTTCACGGCCTTCAGGTAACGCAGCGGCCCACCTTCGTCATCGACGGTCCGATCGGCGATCGCGCCATCTTCTCGGGTTTCGCCAGAACTGCCCCGCTCGCCGCCACGATCGATGCGATGCTCGACGACATCACCGGCTATGAAGCGTACGCGGCACATTTTGGCGAGCCACCTCGTTAGGCAAACCGAAATCCCCCGAAAACCTCTTGCCAGTTTCGGAATGTCGGATACAACTTGCGCTCGGTTCGGGTCCTGCCGCGAACCAATCAGCGCGCCCCTCGCAAGCGCGCAGATATTCCGAGTGCGCCGCGCTCCGCGGGGAGGCGACGGGAGGTGCGACCAATAAGAAGGCGGCGTCAAGCTCACTCCCTGTCGCCGGCCGGGAGATAAATCTATTCTACAACAACAAATTCGTGTTAACGGCCGGATTCGCGCGCGCGACGTCCGGGTCATCTTAGGTTCCACCAGCGAGCAGCTCGGCGTGATGAAACTGTCCGAGGCGATCAAGCGGGCCCAGGGCATGGGCCTCGACCTCGTGGAAGTCTCGCCGACCGCAAATCCACCCGTCTGCAAGATCGTCGACTTCGGGAAATTTCGTTACGACATTTCCAAGCAGATCAAAGACAAGAAGGCCTCGGGCACAAAGCTGAAGGAAATTAAGTTCCGGGTAAACATCGACGACCACGATTACCTAACGAAGATCCGCCACGGCGAAGATTTTCTCGACAAAGGGAACAAGGTGCGGGTGCAGTTGCAATTCCGCGGCCGCGAGATGGCGCATCAGGAATTTGGAATGCAGTTGATGTATAAAGTGCGCGACGACCTCGCGACCATGGCGCAGGTCGAAATGGAGCCGAAGGCGGCGGGCCGCAACATCACCATGACGCTATCGCCCTTGCCCGCGAACAAACGGAAGCGCCGCTTCTCGCTACCCGACGAAGAGATCGAACCGGACAACGCCGTCGGCGACGAAGCGGAAGATTGAGCGGCGCGACGCTAGATTTTGCGGCGCAACGGGCGCACGCAATTGGTCAGCTTGCGCAACCCAAGCTCGAGCCGCGTTTTCACCGTGCCTAACGGCGTCCGGGTGCGCGCTGCAATCTCGCGCTGGCTCAAACCCTTGAAGTATGAGAGATCGATCGCCTCCCGCTGAAAGTCCGGCAAAGTGTCCATCTGGCGTTCGAGAAACCGTCGGAGATCGGATCGAATCAGTTCGTCATCGATGCCGTTGCGCACCCTGGAGTTGGGTTGCTGTTCGATCTGTTCCTCGAAGCGATCTTTGGCCCGGCAATATGCCTGGCGCCGGCGAAGGCGATCGATCGCCCGCCGCCGCGCCAGGGTTACCACCCATCCAAGTGGCTTGCCTGCTCGGGGCGAATAGTTCGCCGCTTCCTTCCAGATTTGGAGGAAAATTTCCTGGAGCACATCATCCGCTTCGGCCTCTTCGTGCACGACGTGCGTGACGACGGCCTTTAGGGTTTTGCCGTAGCGCTTGTAGAGTTCGCGGAGAGCCGTCTGGTGCCGCTCGGTGATCGCTTTCATGAGCGCTTCATCGGAAGCGGCAGTGAGGGTGGCGCGGTCGATTATCGATGGTTGAATCATGAGCGGCTGGACCAGTCTCGCCGTCGCGCCAATCGCAACGGACAGGAAAATGGTCGGCGGTGCGTCCCGCGCCTCAATGGGGGCGGAAGTGGATTGCGCTCTAGGGAAAAAGCTTAGATAGCCACAACCACTTGCCGGCGTTTCGCTCTACACGCGCGAAAAAACGATGAAGCTCCTACCCCCCGCCTAACGAGTCTTGATCCCCTCGGCGATCTGAACGTGGAAGGTCTGCTTCATCTTCTCTTTGCCGAAGCTTAACTCCGCCGTGTAATCGCCGCTCGGGACAAACTTCTTCGGATCATCGCCGCCGTACTTAATTAGAACATCTTCGCTCGGGCGCAGGTCCCAGTTCACCCGGCTCAAGCCCGGCGCGCCAGAAAGTTTGAGATTCGCCACCGGTTGGCCGGCGGTGCTACTGATCGCAATCTTCGCCTCGTCGCCGGTGTATTCTTTTATCCAGACAGTGAAGAGCGCGCCTTCCGGTGGATTTTCTCCTCGGTAGACGCCTTTCCCATGATTATCGGCGAAGCCCGGGTTCAGGTAGCGGCCGAAGACTGGCGCGACCGAAAAAAGGTGCGCGGCCTTCGCCATGATTTCGGGAGTCAGCTCCCGGAACGCGCGCGTGTCGTCGAGAATGTCGATGCTCCGGCCGTGGGTGGCGATGACGAGATCGCCGGTCCGGGGCTGAATCTGCACATCGTCCACGCGAACGTTAGGCAAACCACCGATGCGCACCCAGTGGGCGCCTTGATCGAACGAGGCGAACAACCCGCGATGAGTGCCGGCGTAGAGCAGTTTGGGGTTCACCGGGTCCTCGCGCACCACCTCCACGGGGTCGTTAGGCGGAATGCCTTCCCCGGCCGCGCTCTGCCACGTTTTGCCCAGATCGGCGGTGCGCAGGATCGTCGGCCGATCGTCGCCCTGGCGGTACGCGTTCGTCACGACGTAGGCGACTTTGGCATCTTTCGCGCCCGGCTCGATCCGTACGATCCATTGGCCGCGCGCCGGCTGGGGAAGATTCGCCGTCAGCTCGGTCCAGTCGCCGCCATCGTTTTCCGTCACCCACACCCGGCCATCATCCGTGCCGGCCCAGAGTTGCCCGGCCTTGGCGGGCGATTCGGACAGCGAATAGACGACGCCGAAATTCTCCGCGCCGCTTCCGCTCGCGTTCACGCGCTCGGGATTGTTGGTCGTTAGGTCGGGACTGATCGCCTGGAAATTTTCTCCCTGATCCGTTAGGCGGAAAACACGGTTGCCCGCGAGATAGAGCACGCCCGGATTATGGCGGCTGGCGATAAGCGGTGCGTTCCAATGGAAGCGATAACGCTGCGATCCTTCCGCCGGCTCCGGGCGCAGTTGGCGACGTTCGCCATTGCGGGCGTTGAAACGATGGAAGGAACCCTCCTGACTTTCGGCATAATAGATATCCGGGTTGGCCGGGTCGAACGCGACATAGAATCCATCGCCACCGCCGAGCGCGAGCCAATCGCTATTGCGAATCCCTTCTTTGCTCGGCACCTCGCTCGGGCCGGAGAAACTCTCGTTATCCTGCAATCCGCCCGCGACCCGGTAATACGGCTGCAGATCGTCCACCGTGATGCGGTAAAATTCCCCGGCCGGAATGCGGTTCAGATGCTCCCATCCTTTCCCTGCGGCGTAGCTCTGATATACGCCGCCATCCGTCCCAAGAATCAAGCGCTCGGAGATCGGCGGTTTCGGCGGCTTGTTTTTGTCTTCCGGTTTAGCGGGCTTCGGGGCCGGCGCGGAGCCGACCTGGATGGCGAGCGCGTGACAATCCGGATGCACTTTTTCGGAAAGATCTTCCCGGAAATTTTTCCCGCCGTCATCGGAAGCGAGCACCGCCATCCCGAGAACGTAAACGCGTTGATCGTTAGCCGGGTCGATCCGGATCTGGCTGAAATAAAACGGTCGCGGATCGATGTCGCTCACCCGCGCCCATTTTTCGCCGGCATCTTCCGAGCGGAAAACGCCGCCGGCTTTGCTGTGAATGTCGCGCAAATCACTCGCGCCACCCTGGTCGCTTTGCACCACAGCCATGACCACGCCCGGCTTACTCGCGGCGACCGCGAGACCGATGCGGCCGGTTTGGCCGGGCAGGCCGTTCGTGCATTTTCTCCAGGTCGCGCCGCCATCGCTGCTTTTGAAAATGCCGCCCACATCGGCGCCATTTGTCGCGATCGTGCCGTAGGCAAACGACCACGGCGTGCGCTGCCGCGTGTAGAGCGTCGCGTAAACGATCTCTGGATTTGCGGGATCGAGCGCGACATCGCCGCAGCCCGTCCGCACGTCGTTAGGCGAAACCGCTTTCAAGATTAGCTTCCAGGTTTTGCCGCCGTCGGTCGTTTTGAAAAGGCCGCGCTCGCCGCCATCTTTCCAGAGGTGACCCATCGCCGCGACGTAAGCGACTTCCGGTTTTTTCTGGTCCACCACGATGCGCGCGATCGCGCGGCTTTCTTTCAATCCGACACTTTCCCAGGTACCTCCGCCATCGGTGGATCGATAAACGCCGTCGCCCCACTCGGAGGAATTACGATCGTTCGCTTCGCCCGTTCCGGCCCACACGACATCGGAATTGGACGGCGCGATCGCCACCGCGCCGATGGAAAGCGTGGACTCCTTGTCGAAAACCGGGCTGAAAGTGACGCCGTTATCCGAAGTCTTGAAAATGCCGCCGGTGGCGAGGCCGATATAAAAAACCGCCGGGTCGCGCGAATCGATCGCGATGTCCGAGACGCGCCCCCCCATCACCGCGGGCCCGATCGCGCGCGCCTTAAGATTTTTGAAAAGGACCTCGGTCAGCGGCACCGGGGTAGGCGACGCGCTCGGGGTAGAACTCGCAGCGGGCGACATCTGATTGGCCGGCGAGGGCGAGGTGGAGGGCAAGGTCGCCGCGGAAGGAGTGGCCAAACCCCGCGCCGGAGGCGGCGGAGAAACGATCGGCGCGATCTCCTCCTCCTGAGCGAAGAGCGGCCCAGCCAGCAGTGTGATCAAACCTAACGAAAGGAAAACCGGGCAAAGAGCAGATGGCCGCAACATATATTGAGTAAACGCAAATGGACCCGCAATGCGACTTGGGAATTGCTCTTCGGCGAGGCACCAAATCAAAGTGAATTCCCCGGCGGCTCCCGCCATCGTCTGGCTTGATCGTTGGCGACGCTATCTCTACAAACGTCTCCGATGCACATCCTGCTGATTGAGGACGAGGAGAAAATGGCGGCTTTTCTGGAGAAAGGTTTGCGCGAAGCGGGTTACGAGATCGAGATCGCACGCGACGGGGC
>JACDGM010000153.1 GCA_013815325.1 Chthoniobacterales bacterium | reverse complement strand
GTCTTCATGATCATCCTCATCCTCGTGACGGCGCGGAAATCGGAAGGCGATTCCGGCGCCGAGGAGGAGCCTGCCTAACGAGCAACGGACCGCCTCCCCGAAGAGGCGGCAGGGCGAAGACGCGGCCAGAGACGTCAAATTGTGAACCGGGTCGAGCTGGCACGATTCACGATTCGCGACTCACGCTCGCCGATTCTTGAACGTCAGCTCCGCGATCCCGGATTTATCCATCTCGCCCAATCCTGTAGAAATCAGCCGCTCATATTGCTCCTTCGTCGCCCGAGCGAGCGGAAGATCCAGTCCCGCCTTCTCGGCCAGCGCGAGCGCGATCCCGCTATCTTTGGCCGCGTGCGCGGCGGAGAAAAAGCAGGCGTGATCGCGCCTTTGCATATCTTCGCCATCGGTTTGCAGAACGCGCGAGGCCGCGCCAGTTTCGCCAAAGACTTCGCGCAGCATCGTGAGGTCGAGACCGAGCGCATCGCCCAGCCCGATCCCTTCGGCCAACCCCGCGGTGTTGATGTTCATGACCATGTTGACAAGCGCCTTTACCTTCGCCGCTTCGCCGGCCCGGCCGATGTAGCGAATGGTGGAAGCGAGCGCTCGCAGGATCGGTTCGGCGCGGTCGAAGGCCGATTGGTCGCCGCCGCACATGAGATAGAGGGAACCTTCGCGCGCCTGGGTGATGCTCGAGGCCATGCAGGCTTCGAGCGTTTGCGCGCCCGCCTTTTGCGCCAGCTGCTCGATCTCGACGTGGACTTCCGGCGCGACGGTCGCGCAGTTGATGAAGAGTTTGCCCGAGGCATGGCTGAGCAAGTTGTCGTTAGGCGCAGAGAAAATCTGGCGCATGGCAGCGTCATCGGAGACCACTGTGATGATGACCTCCGCGGCCGCGATGACTTCGCCTAACGACTGGCTGGCAAAGCTGCCCAGCTCCTGCGCCAGGCTGGTGGCGGCGGAGCGCTGCGCGTCGTAAACGGCGGTGAGGTGGAAGCCGCGCTCCTGCAAACGCCGCGCCATGTTTGCACCCATTCGGCCGACTCCGACGAAAGCGATGTTCATCGCGAACGGTAGCGCAAGCTTCCAAGCTTGCCGCCCGCCGAACCCGCAAGCTCGCCTTAGCGGACAAAAAATGCGTTGTGCTTTTTCTCTTCGACTACCGTTGTCATCGGGCCGTGTCCGGGACAAAGAATGGTGTCGTTAGGCAAGGCCAGAATTTTCTCGAGGTTGTTCCGGACCGCGTCTGCGTAGGAGACATTCCCGCCGCCCATCGAGCCGGCGAAGAGGGAGTCTCCCACGATCGCGACCGGCTGATCCAGGCCGCGCACGAAAAAAGTCATGCCGCCCGGGGAATGGCCCGAAGTCAGGAGCGACTCGATCGTCAACCCGCCGACGGAAAAGCTTTCTCCCTCTCTGATGGGCAGCGCGTGCGCTGCCTCCTCGTGCTCGGAAAGGTGAACCGGCGCGCCAGTCGCTTCAGCCAGCCGGTCCAGATCGGCGACGTGATCGGGATGCGCGTGCGTGAGCAGAATCAGCTCGATCGTTAGGCCCTCAATTTTGCTCTTCTCCAGAATCGCTGAGCAATCCGCGCCGCTGTCGAAGGCGACGGCCTCTTTGCTTGCAGGGTCCCAGACGAGATAGGCGTTCACGCTCATGCCATGGTAGGGGGTGTTGAATTGCGCCAGGCCGTCCACGCTGGCGTCGTTAGGCTGCCATTTTTCCTGGGCGAATTCGGCGAGAGCCTCCGCATCCAGCTGCAGGATCGGCGCGATCTGGTCGATCGTCGCGCGATCGAAATTGCCGTCGCGCAGTTGACGGATCGCCTCGAGGCTCGCGCTCGATTTTTCTGCGAGTTCGCTGTCGGAGAGTTCGAGGCCGCGTTGCGCTTTGCTGATGATGTCGGTGAAATTGTCTTCGAGAGGGATTGTCATTGCTGCACTAGAAGGAGAACGCGCGTGCCTGTCGAGTGGTTCTGCTTGGCCGGGGCGCACGCGCTCCCCAGAAGATCACAGATGCGCTGCTTCGCCAGGTTCGCCGCCTCCTTAGCCACGCTCTCGAGTCGATGCGTTTCGCCGGTTTCTTTTTCTATCGAGGTCACGGACAGATCCGCGATGCCGCAGGGCGTGATCTGCCTGAAAGGGGAGAGGTCGCCGCTCACGTTGAGCGCGAAACCGTGCATCGTTATCCAGTTCCGCACGCCGACGCCGATGGAGGCGATCTTGCGGTTCTCCACCCACACACCCGTTAGGCCAGAGCGCGTTCTCGCGTCGATGCCATAGAGCGCGAGCAACTCAATCAGCAGCGCTTCGATCCAGCGCAGATAGCGATGCAAATCCTGCCCGTAACGGTGCAGGTCGATGAGGAAATACCCGACCGGTTGACCGGGCCCGTGATAAGTCGCCTGGCCGCCCCGATTGGTGGAAAAAAGCGGATGCGGCAAATGCGCGGCGCCGCGCAGGCTCGATTGATCGGGCGTGCGGCCGATGGTGTAAACCGGATCATGTTCGAGCAGCCAGAGTTCGTCGGGCAACTCGGGATGCGCGTATTTGGATCGCACCAATTCCTCCTGCAACGCGAGAGCCTCGGCGAAACCGATTCGGCCTAACCAGCGCGTCAGGATCGGGTGGATCTGCTTCCGCCGATCATGCACGACCGGAAGGTCGTCCCTCCGGCGCTCGCTTTGCAGCTCGTCGTTCATATTTGCGCCGGGCCCGGAAGCCCGAGATGGCCCCCTTCCTGCGCGCGTAGATGGGTGAGGCCGATGGCGAGCGCATCAGCAGCATCGGCGCCGGGCGTTTCCGTTAGGCCGAGAAGCGCGCGCACCATGAAGGCGACCTGGGTCTTATCAGCCGAGCCGTTGCCGACCGTCGCCTGCTTGATCCGTTTGGGCGCGTATTCGAAGACGGGCAGGCCGCGCTCCGCCGCCGCCATGATGGCCGAGCCGCGCGCCGCGCCTAACGAGATCGCGGTCTTGTAACTCTGGACGTAAATGACCGACTCGAGCGCGCAACAATCCGGCTCGTGCGCCTGGATCAACTCCGCCAGGCGATCGTGGATCGCGACCAGACAGGAGGACATCCGAAGCGAAGTGGGATTGTGAATGGCGCCAATGTGCAGGGCGCGGAACTTGCCGCCGCCGCACGCGTCAATAATGGCAACGCCGCTGTTGCGCAGGGAAGCATCGATCGCCAGGACGCGCATT
Organism: Chthoniobacterales bacterium; assembly: GCA_013815325.1. Taxonomy (GTDB): domain Bacteria; phylum Verrucomicrobiota; class Verrucomicrobiia; order Chthoniobacterales; family UBA10450; genus Palsa-1392. The sequence goes on along the minus strand of JACDGM010000153.1, from coordinate 2,230 downwards.
CCCAAATAATCAGATTCAGGTCGCCAAAGACCGTCTGGTAACAATCGAGATCCCCGGGGCAGAGACGTTTTCATAGCGGGGTTGAAGATTCGGCGTCGATTCTGCATCTATCTTAACGACCGGCAAGAGAGTGTCGAGTCGCGCAGAATCCAAGATGGAATGGACAAGCGCCACGCGAGCCGTTTTCATCCTCGCGACGCATCGCCTCCGCCTGTGAAAGAAAACAGCAAAGCCACCTGCCAGATTTGCCACCAGACAAAATCATCGCGCTCCGGCACGGTTGCCGAATTGATACGGCCGTCGCTTGCCGAGTTCATTCATAAGCAAGCGTCGGATTTCGATCCGCACGGCTTCATCTGCTTCGACGACCTCGGCCAGTTCCGAAAGGAATATGTGAAAGAGGTTTTAGCGGACGAGATCGGAGAGCTGTCCGCCCTCGATAACGAAGTCATCGACAGCCTGCAGAAGCGCGAAATCCTTTCACAAAACATCGGCAAAGAACTCGATAAAGACCTCACCTTCGGCGAACGGCTTTCCGACAAGATCGCTGCTTTCGGCGGCAGTTGGCGGTTCCTCATTATCTTTGGCGGCGTGCTCTTCGTCTGGATTTTCGTGAACGCAGCCCTCCTCGCGACCCACGCCTTTGATCCTTATCCATTTATTTTGATGAACCTGATCCTCTCGTGCATCGCGGCGGTGCAGGCGCCGATCATCATGATGAGCCAGAACCGAAGCGAGGCGCGCGACCGGGCGAGAGGCGAAAACGATTACAAGGTGAACCTGAAAGCCGAGCTGGAAATCCGGCATCTGCACGAGAAGATCGATCATCTTTTACGCAAGCAGTACAACCGGCTTTTCGAAATCCAGCAGATCCAGATCGAGCTCCTGGAGGAGCTGGGGCAAAAGCGCGGCGCGGGGCGGACTCCGAGTCGTTAGGGCCAGCGTCGTTAGGGCGAGATGACGGAGGATTTTCTTTGCACGGCTCTGAGGCAGCCGCTTAGCTTAGCCGGCGATCACGGACGAAGAAAAGTTCACGAACGCGAGACTCATTCCCCAGCACGCGCCTTGACGGATGCGAAGCAACGGCCGGGCTTCAAAGGCGCGCGCTACCCGGAGGGTGCGCCCCGCCCATCGTTTAGAATAGCGACAACTGCTCGTTAGGTCGGCGAAACGCCGCGGTCGAAAACTTTGCCCGCTCTCCGATCCCGGTGCGTTTGCAGCCAGCCGCGAAGAGCGCGCGAATCTGCTCCGCGAAAATCCCTTCGCCGACCATGCGCGACTTGAAATGCGGATCGTTCAACCGTTCACCTCCACGGAGATGACGAATCCGGCCGAGCACCTTCTCTTTGCGGTCGGGGAAGTGTTCCTCCAGCCAGCGCTCGAAAAGAGGCGCAACGGCGAAAGGCAGCCTAACGACCGTGTAACCGGCCCATTGTGCGCCGGCCTCGGCACAAGCCCGCAGAATCGCGGGCACTTCATGATCCGTCAGTCCGGGAATGATTGGCGCCACCATCACGCCGACCGGCACGTCCGCCGCGTGCAGTTGTGCAATCGCGTCCAATCGAGCGCGCGGAGTCGAGGTCCGCGGCTCGAGGATGCGCTGCAATTTCGGATCGAGCGAAGTGACGGAAATATTCACTGCCGACGCCTGCTGCGTCGCGAGCTCGCCTAACAAGTCGATGTCACGCGTCACGAGTTGATTTTTAGTGATGATCGCGACCGGATTACGAAACCGCGCCAGCACTTCGAGGCAACGGCGTGTCAATTTCAGCCGGCGCTCGATCGGCTGATAGGGATCGGTTACGCCGCTCATTGCGATGACCTGCGGTTTCCAGCGCGGGCTGGCCAGCTCCGCCGCGAGCAACTCCGGCGCATCCTCCTTCACCATGATACGGCTCTCGAAATCGAGGCCGGCGGAGAAGCCGAGATACTCATGCGTGGGTCGCGCGTAGCAATAAATGCAACCGTGCTCGCAGCCGCGGTAGGGATTGACGCTCGACTCGAAACCGACGTCCGGGCTGTCGTTGTGCGCGATGATTGTGCGGGTGAAGTCGCGATAAAATTTAGTCGTTAGGGCAGGAACTTCGTCATCGGGCCGTTCCTGTGGATCGGGCTCGATCGCAAGGGCCTCGAAACGGTTAGGCGGGTTGGCGGATGCGCCGCGGCCGTGGATCGGCGGGCGAAGCGGCCGCGCCATCAGCGGGTCGAGTGTCTGATCCGCATCTGCTTG
>JACDGM010000152.1 GCA_013815325.1 Chthoniobacterales bacterium | reverse complement strand
CAGATGCGTGGTCGTTAGGGCGCCTTCCTTAAAATAAGTGATCCAGAGGAGATTTTGATAATCGCGCAGGCCACCGCAGCCGCCCTTCACGTTTGGTTCCTGGAGGTAAACGTTGTTCGCAAATTTTTCGTGCCGCCGCGCCTGATCCTCCATGCGGGCCGCGATGTAGTCCTTCTCGTGCCCTTGCACGCATTGCTTGCGAAAGCGCGCCCGAAAAAGCCGGTAAAGATCGGCATCACCCGTGAGATGACGCGCTTCGAGCATCGCGGTTTTTGTCAGCATCTCGTCGTTCGCCTGCGCGATCGCTTCCCGTACCGAGCGGGTCGAATGCCCGACTTTGAAACCGACGTCCCAGAGGAAATAAAGAACCTGTTCGGCGGTCGCCGAAACCGCGGCGGGAATCTCTCCCTCGGCGTGCTGGTGGAGGAACATGAGATCAACGTCGCTTCCGGGGTTGAGTTCGTTGCGTCCGTAGCCGCCCAAGGCCACCAGGCTCAAGGGAATTGCCGAGGCGCCGTTCGCTTTGTCTGCCGCGGCGCTGGCGAGCGCAAAAATGTTGCGCAGCAGAATGTCGATGAGTGTCGCGCGACTTGCGCAGACCTCGCGCCCGCCGCCGCCGGCCTGATGCCGCAAACGCAGCCGGTGGTTTTCGATTTTTAGAAACTTCTGATAGAGCGGAAGCAGCGCCGCCGGCTCCGTTGCGCTCGCCGCAACCAACTCGCGCGCGGCGTGCGCCAGAACTTTTTCCTGATGAGGAGACACTCGTTAGGCGTTAGGCAAAGTCCGCAAATGCAGACTCGAGGAAGGCGCCAATCTGAACTTGCGGAAGCAAGTCCCTCCGGAGGGACCTGCTTCCGCAGGTCCAGGTTCTGTCCGGAAGCGCGATGGAAAATTCCACATGCCGATTGCTACAACTGAATTTCGAAACGTTTCATCTTGTTATAAAGCGTCGGCCGCTGAATCCCGAGCAGCTCCGCGGCTTTCTTTTTGTTGCCGTGAGTTTGCGCCAGCGCGTCGAGAATCGCGTTGCGCTCCATGTCGTTCAACCTCTGCGCGCCACCCCGGCCGCCGTTCTGCGGCGCGGCCCGCTCGCGTTGTTGCAAAGCGGCTGGCAACTGCACTTCCGCGGGCAATTCTTTCAACGTGATCTGATCCTGCCGCGCCAGCACGACCGCGTACTCGATCGCGTTTTGCAATTCGCGCACATTTCCTGGCCAATGAAATTCGACCAGTTTCTGAAAAGCTTCGGGCGAAATCGCCGGCTCCGGCTTGTTCAGTTGCCGGGAAAAGCTTTTCAGGAACGATGCCACCAATGGCGGAATGTCTTCTTTGCGCTCGCGCAGCGGAGGCAGCTCGATCTGGAAAGTGTTAAGCCGATAATAAAGATCGGAGCGCAGCCGGTTCTCCGCCAGGGCTTGGTGCACCGGGCGGTTCGTCGCCGCGATGACGCGGAAATTTGCCTTCAATGTCTTCGTGCTGCCTAACGGACGAAATTCCCGCTCCTGCAGCACCCGCAGAAAACGCGTCTGCAAATCCGCCGGCATCTCCGAGATCTCATCAAGAAAGAGCGTGCTCCCCGCCGCTTCCGCGATCATCCCGCGGAAATCGTTGGTGGCGCCGGTGAACGCGCCCTTCACGTAACCGAACAACTCCGACTCGATCATCGTCTGCGGGAAGGCCGCGCAGTTGAGTTTCACCATTGGCTTTTCCGCCCGGCGGCTGCGGCTGTGAATCACGTTCGCAATCACTTCCTTGCCCACGCCGCTCTCGCCCGTGATGAGCACGTTCGCTTCCGACGGCGCCATCGCGGTGATGAGCTCGTCGATTTGCTGCATCGCCTTGCTCTTGAAAATCGGTGCGAGCCGCGTCTCCGCCTGCGCCAGCCGCTTCGTCAGCTCCTGCGTTTTCTCGCGCAACTCGATCGTCTCGCGGAGGAGCGAACGCTTCTCGAGCGCCTTCTCGACCAGGCTGAGCAGCTCCTCCGCTGCATAAGGCTTACTGATGAAATGATAAGCGCCCCGCTTGATAGATTCGATCGCGTTGTTCAGGGAATCGTGCGCCGTCAGGATGATGACCTGCGTCTCGGGATGATCGGCCTTGATTTGCTCGAGCATGTGCAAACCGTCGGCATCGGGCAGTTGCAGGTCGAGGAGGACGAGGGCGGGGGATGTTTTCTCGAGCAGGCGCAGACCAGCGGTCGCGTTCCCCGCGACTTCGGGATGATAGCCGTGCCGGCCTAACAATGCCTCGAGCGTCAGGAGAATGGGTCGCTCATCGTCGATGATGAGGATGCGTCGATTCTCAGCGTTCATGAGAGAGGACCGCGAGAAAACAGCGTGCGCGCTCGCCAACTTTCTGAGCGAGCGGCACTGCCGCGCTTCCCAGAGAGCTGGCTTCTACAGTCTCTACGCGCTGGCGCGCGGCAGGACAACGGTCGTCGTGAGAACCGAAAGTGGGGGATCGAAGCGTGCGTGGAAAGTGCCATGGTGCGCCTCGAAAATACTGCGCGCACGAAAGAGGCCAAGAGCATAATGACCGTGCCGCAACTGCGTGAGCGGACGGCCGCCCCAGTTTTCGTTCGTTTCCACCGGCTGCGATTTCGGCTCGCGCAAAGTGAAGCTGAGCAGGGTGCCATCCGCGCGCGCTTCGAAAACGAGCGGCCCCTCGCCGCGCTGGTGTGCGAAAGCGTTGCTGAATAATTCGGCGAAAGCATCGAGCAGCAGTTGCGGATCGATCTCGATCGACTCCGCGCCTAACGATAGCTGCCATTCGACATTCTGCGTTTGCTCCGGATGATCCGCGGTGATTTTCGCGCGCAGATCCTCGACAAATTCCGAGGCGGGATACGGCATCGTGTTCAACTGAATTTTGGAGAGTTGGCCGGAAAGCCGCTGTAACTGGCCCCCCATCTCCGCCGTCATCTCGCGCAGCCGGCGTACTTCGTCTTTCGCTTCTCCCGCCTCCACAATCTCACCCAGAAAGGCGGACTGCAGCTCGATCGCATTGAGGTGATTGCGGATGTCGTGATTGAGCTGGCCGATGAATTTCACCACCTGCGGCCAAAGAATCGATGGTTCGGATTGCAACATGGGAGACGCCCGGCGCGTCGCGCGGCCCGAGCCCAGCGAATCTAGGCAAAGCGCCGGAGTTCGCTACTTTCGGCGCGAAAAATTTTCCGTGGCGGGCTGGTCGCCGCTCGCCTGGAGAGACGGATCGTTTGCCGCCAGATGCCGCAGAACGTGATAGACATCTTCGGGATCGGCGCCGATCGCTTGCGCGACTTCGCCGACGGTCTGACCGGAAGCGGAAAGTTGGTCCAGCACCTTCGGCTGTAATTGCAGGATCCGGGTCGCGGCTTTTTTCCCCGCTTCCACGCCGGGTTGATGATAAGCATTCACGTTCACGAGCGAGCCATAAAATCCGACCGCTCGCTCGTAGAGCGCAATGAGCGCGCCGACATGAAACGCATCGACTTGCGAGATGCTCACGGTGATCGAATCGCGCCCGCCCTCGTAAAGCGCTGCGCGCGTGCCGCGCAGAAAACCCTGAAGATAATCGCCGCTCGTCACGCCCGGCTCGACTTCAAATTTCTCCGCCGCGCGGTCCTTGCGCGCCTCGATAAAGGTCACGAAAAAATTGGCCACACCATCGCGCAACTGCTGCACGTAGGCGTGCTGATCGGTCGAACCCTTGTTGCCGTAAACCGCGATGCCTTGATGCACGACCTGGCCGTCGAGGTCTTCTTTTTTGCCTAACGACTCCATGACGAGCTGCTGCAGGTATTTGCTGAAGAGCGCGAGCCGATCTTTGTAGGGCAGGATGACCATGTCCTTTTTGCCTTGGCCGTCCCCGGCGTAGAACCACATAAGCGCGAGGAGCATGGCCGCGTTTCGCTTTTCGTTAGGCTGGCGCGTCCGCGCGTCCATCGCGGCGGCGCCCGCGAGGAAGTTGTCGAGATCGAAACCTTCCAGCGCTGCCGGCACGAGCCCGACGGCGCTCATCACCGAGGTGCGGCCGCCGATCCAATCGTACATGGGAAAGCGCGCGAGCCACTGGCCGTTCTGCGCCACTCTGTCGAGCTCGCTCCCGCTGCCAGTGACCGCCACCGCGTGCTTCGAAAACTCGAACCCCGCTTTCTCGAAAGCCGCCGCCGCTTCCAGCATTCCGTTGCGAGTTTCCTTCGTGCCGCCGGATTTCGAGATGATCACCGCGATCGTGCGGGCAAGGCCGTCGCCGATCTTCTCGAGCACGCGATCGAACCCATCGGGATCGGTGTTATCGAAAAAGAAAACGTCCATCGGGTCGCGCTCCGACCCGAGCGCGTCGGCGATGAATTGCGGGCCGAGCGCGGAACCGCCAATCCCGATCAGCAGCACGTGGGCGAATTTCTCTCCCTTTTCGTTGGCGAGTTTCCCGCTGTGCACGTCGGCGGCGAATTGTTTGATGCGCGCGTTCGTCTCGACAATATCGGCGCGCAGTTGATCGTTAGGCGCGAGCTGCGGAGCGCGCAGCCAGTAGTGGCCGACCATGCGCTTTTCATCGGGGTTGGCGATGCCGCCCGCTTCGAGCTCGCGCATCGCGGCGAAGGCTTTCTCGACCTGCGGCTGCATCTTTCCGAAAAAGTCATCCGGGAAGCGCATCCGGCTGATGTCGAGCGAAAACCCGAGATCGTCGTAGCGCAGAAAATATTCCTGGAAGCGCTGCCAGATAGAAGTGCTCATGCGGAGAAGCTACATGGCACTTAGAACTGGCGCGACGCAATCGTCAAAGGGCGCCTCGCCTAACCAATGAGCGCGCCTGCCGGCCCCGAGTCAAGGGGTCGCGATTGCCGGCGGAAGCCGCGCGATTCTGACCGGGCAAGCGCTGGATCATTATACTTCTTTTACACGCCCACCGCAGGCAATGCCAGGTTGATTGCCAACGGCGATTTGAAAGAAGGCGGTAACATCATCTTCAGTACCGGAAGCCCTGATGGTGGAAGGGCGCGGGTGATGCTTTTTGGCAACGGCCTACTGGATATAAGCGAGCCGCTAGCCGGAGTCATGATTGGGTCCTTGAGCGGTGACGGGCTGTTTTTGCGGGCGGTCGAGAGTTGACGACCCGAAGGCAGAAAAGAGCTGTGGTTTTCGCGCTTTCGCCGGTTTGAATCCCGTAAAGCAACCTTCGTTGAGGGTCGACCAACCTTGCACGCCTGAAAAACACTCTTGCATGGACAGCGAGCAACCTTGCACGGACTTCGAGCAACCTTGCATGGACTTCGAGCACCCTTGCATGGATTTCGAGCACCCTTGCATTGATCTCAAGCGACCTTGCATCGACCTCGAGCAACCTTGCACGGACCAGATACAAGCTAGCTTGCGAGCCCTGCACCCTTGCATTGACCAGGAACAAACTTGCTTGTAAGCCCTGCAACCTGCTTACGACGAAGACAACGTCTGCAAACG
>JACDGM010000151.1 GCA_013815325.1 Chthoniobacterales bacterium | reverse complement strand
TAACGAGACGAGCGCGAGCAACGGCGGCTCGTTAGGACAAACGACCACGACCACGCCGGTGGGTTCCGGCGAGGTGAAATTGAAGTGCGAGCTGGCGACCGGATTCACCGCGCTGAAAATTTGGCTGGACTATCCGTCCAGCCGGCGTAGTGCACCAAACGTTCGATCGTTAAGCTGACCTCCGCCGCGGCTTTCGCCTTCCAGCCGCGCGCTTGAGTTCCGCTTCCAATTCCGACCGGCGCATCTCCAGCATTTCGGCCGCGCGATATAGAATTTGGTCGCGCAAATACGCGCTCTGCTTCGACCAAGCCCCGAACGCGCCGCGCGCCGCCGTCACCGCGTCACGCAAATCTTTGCGCGAGGCCCCGCGCATAATTGGCCACCACCCGCCCGCCACTCTTGGCCGGCGCGACCCTGCCGCTCTCACTCCGGAAAAACTTACCGCCAATAAAAAGTTTGTAGGTTTCAGGACCAGCAGGTGCGCCTCTTTTTTGGCCACGGCGCGAGCATTGCGCAATGGCTTGGAAAAGAAACGCCAAACGAAAACGGCGCGCGCATTTGTCATCCCGATTCGCCGAAGGACGGAGAGGGATCTCACGGTTCACTCCTCGGGGCTATTCTGGGAGAACGCTGGCGTCGCTCGCGAGGTCCCTCGCTCCGCTCGGGATGACAAGCGTGGCGCGAAGCGGTAAATGAATTGGTGGATCAGGACGACTCGATCTTTCTCGCCGGCCATCGCGGTCTCGTCGGCAGCGCGATTCTGCGCAAGCTTCAGAGCGACGGGTTCACCCGCGTCCTGACGCGGCCGCGCACTGAGCTTGACCTGACAAATAGCAGGGCGGTCGATCAGTTCTTCGCGCAAGAGAAGCCCGCGATCGTGGTCCTGGCGGCGGCGAAGGTGGGCGGGATCAAGGCGAACAACGAGCTGCCGGTCGAGTTTCTTCTCGCCAATCTGCAGATCCAGAACAACCTCATCCGCGCCGCGTACGAACAGGGCGCGCGCAAGCTGCTTTTCCTCGGCAGCTCTTGCATTTATCCGAAGTTTGCTCCGCAACCGATACCAGAAAGCGCATTGTTAGGCGGGCCGCTCGAACCGACGAACGAGGCCTACGCGGTCGCGAAGATCGCCGGGATCAAACTCTGCCAGGCCTACGCCCACGAGTACGGGGCCAATTTTATTTCGGTCATGCCAACGAACCTTTATGGGCCTAACGACAACTTCGATCTCGCGACCTCGCATGTCCTCGCCGCCCTCCTGCGAAAGGCGCACGACGCGAAGGAAGCGGGCGCGCGCGCGCTGGTCGTCTGGGGTTCCGGCACACCCCGGCGGGAATTCCTGCACGTCGACGATCTCGCGGCGGCCTGCGTTTTCCTGCTGCAGAATTACGACAGCCCGGAGATCATCAACGTCGGCACGGGCAAAGACGTTTCCATTCGGGAACTGGCCGAGCTGATCAGCGAGATCGTGGGATTCGAGGGCGAACTCTCCTGGGACGCGAGTCAGCCGGATGGGACGCCGCGCAAGCTGCTCGACATCTCGAAAATCGAGTCGTTAGGCTGGAGGCCGCAGATCTCATTGCGCGAAGGGATCGTGCGGACCTACGATTGGTTCCGCGCCGGGAAGTAACTTGCGCCCGGGCCTTCACGGCCAGACTTCTGCGGGCGAAAGTTTCTGGAGGCTAAAGTTCGCCACATCGGGGCATGAGAAAGTTTCTGGAGCCGAAAGTTGGCCACATCGGGGCGTGAGAAAGTTTCTGGAGCCGAAAGTTGGCCACATCGGGGCGCGAGAAACTCTCTGAAGGCGAAAGATGGCCACAGCAGGCCGCGAGAAAGTTTCTGGGGCAGAAGTTGGTTGCTTGGTAGCGTCGAGAAAATTTCTGGACACCGCGGCTGTTGCCCGCTGTGGCGGGGGACGTAGGAAATAGTCGGCGAAAGTTCTTGACCTCACTCCGCAGGTTTTTCTAAAAACCGATTAAATATGAAAACAATTCCTCTCAGGATAATCGGGGTCGCCGCGGCGGCCGGTCTGCTTCTTATTTTTTCATCATCGGCGCGCGCGCAAGGGGAGGACGGCGGGCCTCAGCCGGTCACCTCGCGCGCGCTCAGCGCCAGGATTGATTACGGCAATGACGCCATCTTCCAGCCCGAAAAACAGGGAATCGATTTCACCCAGTACGGATTGCAAGCGCTGCAAAATGTCACTCTCACCGTGCAATTTCCCGTGGAGCTGGCCGGACAACTCATCATAGCCGCGCCGCTCGATGGCGGCATCATCACCATCCCCGACGAGGGCTTGCACGTGGCCGATGATGGCACGGTCGTCTTTGCTTTCCAGGCGAGCGACATGCCCGGGGCCTGTCGCATTGCCGTTCATCAGCCCGATGACTCGAACGTCCTCCACTTTTGGATCATCGACACGGAGCACCCCGAGAATAATCCCGCGGAGCTACCCGGCGCTTACTAAGAGAAAGGCATTGAATATGAAAACCTCTCTCTTCGCTCTTCTCCGCTCCATTCTTCTCGCGGCTCTCTGCCTTGGCTCGTCCGCCACCCTCTTCGCTCAAGGCACCCTCAACCCGACTGGAGTCGCCGGGGTCTTTAATGGCAACAGCAATACCGGTTGTTCCTACGATCCGTATACCGCCAACGCCACTCGCACGATCCCGGACATCGTCGTGAGCGGCGCAGTCGGTGCGTACCCTTTGGTCTGGGCGCGCACCATGAATAGCCGCGGCGGCAGCGATGGCAACTTGGGCGCTGGTGGCGGCTGGCGCTATTCCTATCAGTGGTCCGCGGCCGCAGAATCCCAGGTTGGTGTGCTCGGCAATCCCCCTACCTACACGGTCCATTACCCGGATGGGCGGGTCGTTATTTTCTCCTACGCCGGCAGCACTATTTACCCAGGTCCCCTCGGGGTGAGGGATCGCTTCCAGGGTCTGATTGGAGGCACCGGGCCCTGCTATCTGCTCCTGGCCGATGGCGGCAAGATCAGGTTTCAACAAACCGCCTCTTTTGAAGGCTCCGGCAACAACACGATTTGGGATTTCGTCGTCGCTCCGCCCGACCAGATCATTGACCCCAATGGATTGGTGACCGCGCTTGCTTACGACGCCACAAAACGTCTCACCCAGGTGACCGAGCCGGCCGGTCGCTGGCTCAAGGTCTACTACGTGTCCGGTAACAACAACATCAGCCATGTGGACGCCGGCTTTAGCACGACGCCCATTACCCAAAGCGTCACTTACGTCTACGGCAATAAGGTCTTTGGATCGACCTATAATGTCCTTCTCAATGCCAACTACAGCGACAACACCAGCGCAACCTACGGCTACCAGGCAGCCAACAACGTCTCCAACGACAACCCCTTGATCAAGACCTGCGCCGATGTGCGCTACCCCGGCCCGATGAAGAATATTCTGTATGGCTTCAAAACCGGCGGCTCCTATGGCCAGCTCTATCAGGAAAAGAATCTTAACGGAAACGTCGTAACTACCCTTGCGGTCAACATCCCGGCCAACACGCGCACCGAGACCCGCGGCGACGGCCCGAGCCGCACCTGGACCTATGGGGCGACGGTCGCCACTTACCTGCTCAAGAGCTCGACTGACTTTCTCGGGCACACAACGGCGCTAAGCTACGATCCCAATGGATTTGTCAGTTCCATCCAGGACCCCAACCAGCAGACCACGTTATATACCCACCTCGCGACCACCGGTGTGATCACCAAGATCACCCATCCCGTCGATAACTCGACCATCCAGTATTTCTACGACCCGACGGGATATCATCTTACCAAGATGATCGACGAGCTGAACCACACCACCATTTACACCCTCAATCCGGATATGACCATGCAAGAGATCGATTATCCGGATGGCGGGATCGAGACTTTTCAACATAACGGCTACGCCCAGGTGACCTCCCACACCATGGTGAGCAACACCTCCACGGCCGGCAGCGGCGGCATCGAAACATTTACTTACGACACTGGCAACCGGGGCCTGTTGGTAAGCTCCTACCCTCCGATTACCGGTAGCGATCCCAGTCCCTCTCTTCATCCGACCAAATACCACTACGACGGCGACGACCACCTCGACAGCGTGACCGATCCCCGGGCAAATATCACCACCCTTGGCCACAACGAACGGGGTCAGCTAACCTTGATTAAGACTCCCGACCTGGATAAGAGCGAAACCAATTACGCTTACAACAACGATGGCACCCTCAGCTCAGTCACAACCGATCTCACCGCCACTCTTACTGCCACCACCCGCTACACCTACGATGACTACAAGCGGGTGCTGACGCAGGCGACCCCGGGGGATTCCGCGGGAAATACGACCAATACCACCCATTTTTAGTACGATAATGCCGGCACTGGCGTCAACGAATACACCCATACCGACGCCAACGTCACCCGGTTGGTCACGCCCGCCCTAAAGGTCGTTGTCACCGCCTACAATAACAATCGCCTTAAATCCACCGTCACGGCCGCGCCCGGCACGGTGGACGCCGCCACCAGCGCCTATACCTACGACGCCGCGAGTAATCTTCAAACCATGACCGAGCCGCGCTATTATCCCGGCGGGGTGCATTGGACCTATTTCTACGACGCGCGCAACCGGCTCCAGTTTGCAGATGACCCGATATCGACCGATCGCAACAGCGACAACCATTCCATCAGCTACAGCTATGATGTGGCGAGCAACAAGACATCGATGCGCGAAGCGAATGATCATGTGGTAAATTACGACACCTACGACAACATGAACCGGCTCCTGCAGATGACTGTCGGCCAGGCCCCCGGACCGTCTGCCGTGACGCATTACAGCTGGACCAAAGCGGGCAAGGTCGATACCATGACCGACCCGGGCGGCAGTATCTACAACTACGATTACGACAAGCAGAACCGGCTCGCCCTCACCACCTACCCGGCGGGCGGGGGGACAGAGAGCCGCACTTATGATTTCGCCGGCAACCTCGCTACCTTCAAGAATCGCGCCGGCAACACCGAGACCATAACCTATGACGTGCGCAACCGGGAAAAGACTGGCACTTGGGACAACGGCAGTCCACAAGCGCGCACCCTTATGTATGATGACGCCTCGCGCATCACCTCGTGCAACACAACGAACACCTTTATCACTCTTACCTACTTCAACGACAACCTCTTGAAATCGCAGGAGGAATGGGGCACCGGTCTCTATGGCGACGGCACGCATCGCACCATCAGCTACGACTATCACGGCGACGGGAACCGGGCCACGGTCACCTATCCCGGGCCGGTGCCGTATGATTACAGTTATACGGGGCGCGATCAGCTTGCGAATATGAGCTACTTCGGGGCCAACGTCGTCAGCTACACCTACGACGACAGCGGCAACGCGCTGACGCGCACGCCCGGGACCAACCCGGCGAGCAGCTTCATCTATGACCCGATGAACCGGGT
>JACDGM010000150.1 GCA_013815325.1 Chthoniobacterales bacterium | reverse complement strand
GACTTTGGAGATATCGAAAGCCAAATCCGACTTGATATAGGATAAGGCTTGCGTCGCCAACGCCAGATCCCAGGCGGTATGTTCGAAGATCACCGGGCGAATGCCTTTGAAGTGGACTTCCTTATTTGAACGATCGCCGCTCGGCGGCTCTTTGCTCGCGAGAAATTCGTGCAGCTCGCGCGCGAGAGTTTCGTGATATTGACGGTAGCGGAGCGTGGCCTGGCGATTCGCCTGCATTTCTCCAGCGAAGTTGCGCAGGGCGGCTTGGGCCTGTGCGCGATGCTCGCGGTCCTCGTGCCAGTTGTTGCCCAGAGGGCGAGAAAAACGCCGACAGTTATCAACGCAACCTCGAAGAATAGGTTGAGGAGCGACCTTCCATGTTCTCCGCCGCGCAGGCTCATGCGCGAGAGTATCCCCGGATGAGTGGACGCTTCAAGCTTTCCGGGGATCAAGAGATCTCTCGTTGCCCTCGCTCTCAGCTTAACGAGCAAAGGCGACCAGATCTCAATTCAGATCGTCTTTGTGGAAAACATCGGTGTTTCCAGGCGCGTCCGACCGGAAGCGACGACATCAGCATCCTCACCGGGCCAGTTCTTCGCCGAGGAATGTGCCGCGAGCGCTTCGGGGTGGGTAAAATGTGAACGGTGAATAGTGAATGGGTTCTGCTCCATTCGCTTATCACCAGTCACCATCCAGTGCTTCGTATTCACCACCCGTCGCCCTCGCGAAATTGACGGCGCGTCTGAAATGCGGTTCATCGTTATCCCGTGAGCCGCATTCTTATTGCCGACGACCAGAGCGACGTGCTGGAAGCATTGCGCATTCTCCTCAAAGGCGAGGGCTACCAGACGGATGCGGTAACGTCGTTGGGCGCGGTCCTCAACGCTCTTGAGAAACGCGATTACGCGCTCCTCTTGATGGACCTCAATTACACCCGCGACACCACCTCCGGGCAGGAAGGGATCGAGGCCATCCCGCGCATCCAGGCGCTCGATGAGAACCTGCCCATAGTCGTCATGACCGCCTGGGCGACGATCGATCTCGCGGTCGAGGCGATGAAACTGGGCGCGCGGGATTTTGTGCCGAAGCCGTGGGACAACGAGCGGGTGCTGACGATTGTCCGCACCCAAATCGCGCTCGGCAGCGCACTCCGCAAAAGCCAGCAGGCGGAGGCGAAAAATGAGCTTCTTCGCGGGAAAATGCCGAGCATCATTTCCGATTCGCCGCGGATGCGCCCGGTGATCGAGTTAATCTCGCGGGTCGCGCCCTCGGACGCGAACATCCTCATCACGGGCGAAAACGGAACGGGCAAAGGACTGGTCGCGCGCGCGCTCCATTCGCTCTCGACGCGCGCGAGCAAGATCATGATCACGGTCAACATGGGCGGCTTGTCGGAAGGTGTTTTCGAGAGCGAGCTTTTCGGGCATGTAAAAGGCGCTTTCACTGATGCGAAAACCGATCGTGCGGGACGCTTCGAACTGGCTGATGAGAGCACGCTCTTTCTCGATGAGATCGCGAACCTGCCGCTCAGCCAGCAAGCGAAGTTGCTGCGCGTGATCGAGACGGGCGAGTTCGAGCGGGTCGGTTCGTCGAAGACGCTGCACGCGAATGTGCGGATCATCTCAGCGACCAACGCGAATCTTCACGACGAAGTCGCGGCGGGGCGGTTCCGGCAGGATTTGCTCTTTCGTTTAAACACGATCGAGGTCGCGCTCCCGCCATTGCGTGAGCGGCGCGAAGACATCGCGCCGCTCGCCGCGTATTTCCTTCGCCAGCACGCGGAACGTTATCGCAAGAAGCTCACCGGCTTCGAACCCGCCGCGCACGAGGCGCTCATCCGGCACGAGTTTCCCGGCAACGTGCGCGAGCTCGATCACGTCATCGAACGCGCGGTTTTGATGGCACAAGGGGCGCAGCTCAAGGCGAACGATCTCGGCCTAACGAGCGGGCCGGAAGGTTCGCCGCGTCTCGAGGAAATGAGCCTCGAGGAGGTGGAGGCGTTTCTGATCAAAAAAGCGTTGGCCCGCAACGATGGCAACGCGCGCAAAGCGGCGGAGTCGTTAGGCCTGAGCCGGAGCGCTTTTTATCGCCGCCTGCAGCAACACGGGCTTTGAGCATTGCTGATTTTTGATCGTTGATTGCTGATTGGGAGAAGACGCGGGCCAAGTGACAGATCAGAAATCAAAGATCAAGAAGCAGAAATCCCGTCGCCCGCTCGCTCATGAAAGCCGGCTCACCTGGCTGACGTTAGGCGCGGCCGGGCCGGCGATGGCGATCGCACTCGCGCTCCTCTGGTTCGGCGATTTCAGCGCGAAGGTCGATTGGACCCTGACGATGCTGATCGTCGGCTGCGCACTCGGCTTTCTCGCGAGTGCGCGGGAACACAGCGTGCGGCCGCTCCAAACCATGAGCAACCTGCTGGCGGCATTGCGTGAGGGCGATTACTCGATCCGCGCCCGCGGCGCGCGGGTGGATGACGCGCTTGGCGAAGTGCTTCTCGAAATTAATCAGCTCGGCGAAACGTTGCGCAAACAGCGGCTCGGCGCGTTCGAGGCGACGGCGTTGCTGCGCACGATTATGGCCGAAATCGATGTCGCCGTTTTCACCTTCGATCCGGAGCGGCGATTACGATTGGTCAATCGCGCGGGCGAAAATCTCTTGCGCCAGCCGATCGATAAATTGCTCGGCCGGCGCGCCGCCGATCTCGGACTCGCGGTTTGTCTCGATGCCGATGAGGACGCTCCGCTCGCCTTGAATTTCCCCGGCGCCTCCGGTCGCTGGGGTGTGCGCAAAAGTGAATTTCGCGAGCACGGTTTGCCGCATGAGCTGCTTGTCCTGACCGATCTCAGCCGCACCTTGCGCGAGGAGGAGCGCGTCGCCTGGCAACGACTCGTGCGCGTCCTGGGTCACGAAATGAACAACTCGCTCGCCCCCATTAAATCGATCGCCGGCAGTCTCGAATCCCTCCTCCGGCGCGACCCGGCGCCGCCCGATTGGCGCGATGATGCACGGAGCGGTTTGCACGTCATCGCGACGCGCGCGGAATCGCTCAGCCGCTTCATGCAAGCTTATGCGCGGCTCGCCCGCCTCCCTCCGCCGCAGATGGAACCGGTCGATCTCGCTGAGCTCGTTAGGCGGGTCGTTAGTCTGGAGACGCGGCTTCCGGTGCGCGTGATTGATGGACCTTTTCTCACAATTTCGGCGGACGCGGCGCAGATCGAGCAGCTCTTGATCAACATCCTGCACAACGCCGTCGATGCCTCGCTCGAGACGGACGGCGAGGTCACGATCGGCTGGCGGGCTGCTGGCTCCGAGTGCACCGAAGTGGTGGTGCGGGACGAGGGCGCTGGAATCATGAATCCGGGAAATCTTTTCGTGCCGTTTTTCACCACCAAGCCGGGCGGTTCCGGCATCGGCCTTGCGCTCAGCCGGCAAATCGCGGAAGCGCATGGCGGTTTCCTCAGCCTAACGAATCGGCGAGAGCGCAGCGGCTGCGAAGCGCTTCTCCGCTTGCCTCGTTAGGGCCTAACGACCCGCGCGGCCGTTTTGTCATCCCGAGCGCAGCGAGGGACCTCACGGCTTAGAGATGGTGCGGCGCTCGCCTAACGACTTGGAATGCCTCGCGTTTTAGGCTCCGCGAGCGCTTGGAAGTGGTCCGCGAGGTCCCTCGCTCCGCTCGAGATGACAGAGCGGTGGGTGCGTCCCGTAAGCGGGACGGCGTAATCCCAAGGCCGAAGCTTTCGACTGAGAGAAGAAAAATATTCAACTAGAACAAAAGCCTTACTGGCAGCGCTTTATAAATCTTAAAACCCTCTGGCACGGACCTTGCAATAGGCTCGGGCAACGAAAGGAAATTTCCTGAATCCAATTGTGAGATCGAACGCATCTCAAGGGAAACAGGAGAGATCACGCAATGAATAACACACCTCATACTCAGAACCTCAGTAAACGGCATCAGTCCGAAAACCGTGACTGCCGGAATGGCCGGCCCGTTCCGGAAATCACTCAGCATTTCCAAGCCAGCAATTTCAGCGGCAGCTGCGGCAGCCCGACAAAATTCGAGCACCCTGCGTTTCGCGATATCAGCAAAGATTATTTCGCGGACGAAGCGCCGCGCGGTTTCGCGGTGGACGCGGCGCTCTTCGCTGCGCTCATCGCGACGGCGCTGCTACCGATCGTCGATACCGCCCAGGCTGTCGCCACGCTCATTCACCACATCGGCGTGCTTTAAGCGCCGGCCGCGGAGACCATGGAGCAACGAAAATTCGAAGTGATTCCCGGCGAGAAAGAGCCCCCGCGCGCCCCGGGCTTCGGGGTCCCGACTTCATCCATGGATGTTGCGCGGCCCGATGTCGCGAAGAAAAAACGCAAGCGTCGCCTCATGATTATCGGCGGGTCGGTGCTCGCGCTCGTTGTTATCACCGTCGCAGTCTCGCGCTTGAAACCGGCCGCGCCGAGCGTCGATCGCTCGTCGGTCTGGGTGGATACGGTGAAGCGCGGGCCGATGCTCCGCCAGGTGCGCGGGCTCGGCACACTCGTCCCGGAAGACATTCGCTGGATCGCTGCGGCGAAGGATGGCCGGGTCGAAAAGATCGTCGTTAGGCCGGGCGCGCATGTCGAGCCCGACACGCTGCTGGTGGAACTCTCCAGCCCGGACTTGCAACAGGCGGCGCGCGACGCGGAATTGCAAGAAAAGGGCGCCGAAGCCGAGCTGACGACGCTGCGGGCGACCTTGCAGCGCGAGTTGCTTAATCAGGAATCGACCACTGCCCAAGTGCACTCGGAATTTCAGCAAGCCAAGATGGAAGCCGAGACGAACGACAATCTGAAGAAGAACGGCCTGATCGCTGATCTTTTATACAAGACATCGATCATCAAGCGAGACGAGCTGGCCAGTCGCGATGCGATCGAAGATAAGCGGCTGGCTTTTGCGCGGGATTCGATTGAGCCGCAACTCGCGGCGAAACAGGCCGCAGTCGACCAATTAAAGGCCTCGGCTGGGATGCGATTGAACGAGGTCGGTAACTTGCACGTGCGCGCCGGCATGACTGGCGTGCTGCAACAGCTGCCAGTGGAAGTCGGCCAACGCGTCATCCCGGGCACGAACATTGCCCGCGTCGCCGACCCGACGAAATTAAAAGCGCAAATCAAGATCGCGGAGACGCAGGCCAAAGATATTCAGATCAATCAGCCCGCCTCGATCGACACGCGCAATGGAGTCATTCCCGGTCATGTGACTCGGGTCGATCCGGCGGTCGAACAAGGCACCGTCACTGTCGATGTGGCGCTCGACGGCGGGCTGCCGAAAGGGGCGCGGCCCGATCTGAGCGTCGATGGAACAATCGAGCTCGAACGGCTCGACAACGTCCTCTATGTCGGCCGGCCCGCATTTGCGCAGGACGGCGCGACAGTTGGCGTTTTCAAACTCACGGCCAGCGGCGAAGCGGTCC
>JACDGM010000149.1 GCA_013815325.1 Chthoniobacterales bacterium | reverse complement strand
CTAACCGCTGGCCGCTCCGGTACGTCGCTTTAACTTGACTTCCACGCCGGCATTTGCAATCAAAGCTCGCTCTTGCCAGCGGTAGCTGATCTTGTGTCTCGTTAGGTGACTTCTGCATCTCGCCTGAAGATAGAAGCTACTCGTCGTTCGGCGCAGTCTGGCGATGGCCTTTCGGTTACTCGGTCGCGTGTCGGCGAGGCCATGCGCAGCGGAGGGCACGCGCTCCGTACGAGCCGCGCTTGGGGTCTGCTGGTTACGCCTTCTCTAGCTCGGAGGCACCTGCGACGAGAGCTTTCCCTCGACTCGGTGTGTGGCGACGCGACCGGCGAGCGACGCGGCGCTGTGATACGGACTTCCGGAGTGTCGGCTCTATCGAGGATGAGTTGGAACCATTCTGTGGCGAGAGCGCGCCCTCGGGCTTGGGGCGAGACGAGGCTTGCCGGCAGCGCGCGCTCGGGGACGTTCGTTGCGATCGTGCGCGCACCGATGCAGAAGTTTCGCTGTCCATGTCTTTCCTGTTTCGCCACGCTTATCACCTAACCATGCGATGGAGCGAACGGCGACCCGCCTTGCGTTCACGCTGCGAGTAGCTACTCTCCTTCTCGTGTTATCCCAGCTCGCTCCCGGTCGCCGTCGCTCATCTTGGTCTCGTTAGGCGTATGGCCGAGCCATTCACCAACGTCAGCTATCCAGAAAAGCCATTCGCAGCCTATCGCTGCCCGTGCTGTGGCTGTAAGACCTTACGCGGGCGGGGCGGATTCGAGATTTGCCCGGTCTGCTTCTGGGAAGACGACGGTCAGGACGACCACGATGCAGACGACGTCCGCGGGGGACCGAACAAGGAATTAAGTCTGTCACAGGCGCGCCGGAACTATCGTGAGTTCGGCGCCAGCGATCGACGCGATCTTTCCCACGTGAGACAGCCTATACCGGAAGAGCTTTAGTTGTGAGCACCCACTGCGATCCACGCAATACGCCTAACTGTTGTACCTCGACACGTTGTCCGCAGTTTTGGGAAGTCTTGAGCTAGGAGGGAGGGAGTTCAAGGCGGAGTGAGGGCGGTGGAAGTTATAGTCATGAAGATAGTGAGGAAGGAAGGTTGCACGATGATTACTGGACTTATAGGGGCGAGCATAAGCCCACTCGCGGGTGATGGTCTGGATGAAGCGTTCGGCCTTGCCATTGGTCTGGGGCCGGTAAGGTTTGGTGAAGGAGTGTTTGAGCCCTAGCTCATGGCAGGAAGCGGCAAAGAGTCTGGAGCGGTAGGTGGAGCCGCGATCTGTGAGGAGGCGCTGGATTTTGATGCCATGGGCATGGTAGAAGCGGACAGCTTGATCGAGAGCGATGAGGACGCTGGGCACTTTTTCGTCGGGAAGCAGACAGGCGAAGGCGAGGCGGGAATGGTCGTCGATGGCGACGTGGAGACTTTCGACGCCGGCCCCTGGATTGCGGACGGTGCGATCGCCGGTGGCGCGGACGCCGGGGCGGGCGAAGCGGCCGAGCTTCTTGATGTCGAGGTGGAGGAGCTCACCGGGATGGTCCCGTTCGTAACGGATCACGGGAGGTTTGGGAGGCTCCAGGGAAGAGAGGCGGTTGAGGTGGGCACGGCGCAGCACCCGGGAGAGAGTGGCTTTGGAGACGGGCAGCACCATCATGATCTGAGCATAGGAGCGGCGCTGGCGTCGGAGCACGAGGATTTGAGCTTCGAGTTGGGAGCTGATCTTGCGAGACTGGCGATGAGGAGTCGAAGAGCGATCATCCAGGCGCAATGGGAAGTTTTGCGCTTTGGCCCGAGCGAGCCAGCGGCGGACGGTCCTTTCACAGACTCCGTAAGCCGTGGCGGTGGTGCGCAAGGAAAGGCTGAGTTGATGATGAGCGAGCGCCATTTGGGCTCGCGTCAGCGGAGTGAGTTTGGCATTAGCGTGCATGTTGTCCGTGCGGCAGGGCGTTGGGTTGAGTGTGCATCCACCACCAGCCTGCCGGACCCTTGCCGTGCGGACAACGTCCTGAAACATGACACCTAACCATGCGATGCAGCTAACGCCTACCCGCTGTACGATCCACTTTCAATGATAGCTAGAACCCTTCACCTCCGCGCCACGTTCGCTCCCGGTAGGCGTAGCTGATCTTGTTCTCGTGAGACCTCAAAATCCACGTGGACTTCGATTTCAACGAGCTACATCGCCGGATCAAGTACGGCGACAGCATTGGTTTGCGTAGGGCGTTGGACTCTGGTTTCGATCCCAACACCCGAAATCGCTTCGGTTGGACGCTCCTCATGCTTGCCGCATCTCACTCCAACGGCGCGCTCTGTCGACTGCTCCTAGAGCGTGGAGCCGATGTGAACGCCGCCAATAAGTTTGGAGCTTCTCCGCTCGCTTACGCTGCGATCGCCGGCTCTCACTCGTGGTGGAGCTGCTTCTTCGAGCCGGCGCGTCAGCAGACGCACAGCCGTATGGCCACTCGATCTCCGATTTCGCACGCTCGGGCGGCCATTCGAATCAACGCGTCTTTGACCTTCTTTCGAGAGCGTCCGATGTTGCCACGCATAAGGTCTAACCATGCGATGGAGCGAACGGCGGACCGTCGTACGCTCCACTTTTAGGATGACTTCGACATTTCCACTCCGACCGGCGCGCGCTCTCGTCCGCCGTCGCTCATCTTGTTCTCGTTAGGTGACTTCTGCATCTCCCGTCATGATCGAGGCTCGTCGTCGTTCGAGACGCCGTGGCGGTAGCTTTTCGACGGCTCGGTCGCATTCAGTCGAGGCGACGTCTCGCGGAGAGGACGCGCTCCGTACGAGCGGTGCGGTGGAGTGGCTGTTCGTGGCTGCACTGGCTCGGACGCGCTTGCGGCGACGCGTTCTCTCAGCGCGGTATGTCGGCGACGCAACCGGCAGCGACGCGGCGGAGTCATACGGACTTCCGCTCTGCCTGCCACATCGAGGATGAGTTGAGGCGTCCGCTGGCGGAAGCGCGCTCTCGGGCTTGGGGCGAGGCGGAGTTGACTGGCAGGGCACGGGTAGGGACATTCGGACGTGTCGCGCGCCCACCGATGCAGAAGTTTCTCTTTCCATGTTCTCTCACGATGCGACGCCAACACCTAACCAAGCGATGCAGCTAACGCCTACCCGTTGTACGATCCACTTTTAATGATAGTTAGAACCCTTCACCTCCGAGCCACGCTCGCTCCCGGTAGGCGTAGCTGATCTTGTTCTCGTTAGGCGTTTCTACGCTTGCTCTGGAATCGAATGGCACTAAAGTAGCAATTTATGCGAACTGAACTTGTCACCACACTCAAGCGCAAGGCCACCGAAATCATCGCTGGCCTCGAATCCGATCAAGACCCCGTGCTCATCACTCAGCACGGCAAACCCGCTGCTTATCTCATGGCCGTCGAGGCGTTCGACACGCTGAACAGACGCCTCGGCATTCTGGAGGGGATTGCCCGGGGAGAACGCGCCATTGAGGAGGGGCGCGTTGTCACCCACTCCGAAGCCAAGAAACGCATGGCGCGATGGCTGCGCTAATCTGGACTGAACCCGCCCTCCATGATCTCGACGCCATTGCCGATTACATCGCTCTCGATGACCCGCAGGCGGCGCGGCATCTTGTTCGGCGAGTCTTTCAGCACGTCGAGCAGCTTGTGGAGCATCCAGAGAGCGGTTCCCGACCTCCCGAGATGCGACAGTCGCGTTACCGGCAGATTGTCGAGGCACCTTGTCGCGTTTTCTACCGCTTTGACGAGGCGCAAGTCTTCGTGCTTTACGTCATGCGCGGCGAGATGCGTCTCCGCAAGACCCGAATTATAAAGCGCGACCGAGACAACCGAAACGCCTAACCAGGCGATGTAGCTAACGCCTACCCGCTGTACGGTCCACTTTCAATGGTAACTACAACCCTTTATCTCCGCGCCACGCTCGCTCCCGGTAGGCGTAGCTGATCTTGTTCTCGTTAGGCTACTTTCCCGCACGTGAGCTACACCACGGTGTTCGACGTAACGCAGAGCGGTTATCGTCAATGGTGGTTTGCAGCCTTTGGCCTTATTTTCGTCGCAGTTGGCTTTGCTTTGCCATACCTCATCAGGATCGGCCTTTTGCGAAAGCCGCCACGCTGGATGGAGGTCTGGTTTCGTCCTTTCTTCCTCGGGTTTGCCATCCTTTGGACGGTCGTGTCGTTCGCTGGAACAGCGAGCGACTACTTTGGTCTCGCCGCCGATTTGCGGCGTAACCGGTGTGAGGTCGTTGAGGGCGTGGTTGAGCAGTTCGATCCGATGCCTTACACTGGCCACAGAGATGAGTCGTTTGTTGTCGCCGATCATCGCTTTCATTACTCGGATTATGAGGTTACAGCTGGCTTCAATCAGAGCACATCACACGGCGGGCCGATTCGCGATGGCTTGCGAGTACGCATCCACTGTATCGGAAACCGTATCGCGAAGCTTGAGGTTGCCAATTCACCTTAGTAGCCTAGCCAGGCGCTGCAGCCAACCGCTGGCCGTTCCGATGTCTAGTTTTCCAATGACTTCAACGCACAGACTTCAATTCACGCTCGCTCTCGCCAGCGGTGGCTGAGCTTGTTCTCGTTAGGTCGATGACGCGGGAAGAACTTCGCAAACGCCTCCAGGATTACAGCCGTACCGGCAATTGGATTGCCACGGGCGTTCTCGTTTTTTTCTTCGCGCTGCTTATCTCAGCGGGTCTCCTTACATCGCGAGCGCCAAAGAACGACCCAATCGGATTCATTTGGCCGGTCATAATGCTGGTGATCATGCCGGCCTCGTTTTTCGTGATGTACCGCGTTGGCAAGCGTCGTTCGCGGCAGCATAGTCTTACGTGTCCACACTGTGGTCGGGTCCTTGCCGGCACACCAGCTCCGATCGTCATCGCAAGCGGTCGCTGTTGTTACTGCGGCCACGCAGTCATTTCAGATTTGTGAAAACGACCTAACCATGCGATGCAGCCAACCGCTGGCCGGCGTACGCTCAAGTTTCCCATGACTCCAACCTCTTCTCCCGCCGCGACGCGCGCCCTCGCCAGCGGTGGCTGATCTTGTTCTCGTTAGATGATGAAGCCCCGTTCACTTCCGAGCGCCCGACGGTGGGGATTCTTCGTCCTTCTCATCCTTGCGGTGCTGGGTTCAGCGCTCCCGTTTCTGCTCGGCTTCTTGAGATTGATCAGCGGGGGAGTGGCACTGTGGCTTTTCCGAAGCGGCGTTTTTGCCGTCACTTTACTTTGTGTTTGGTGCGCACGGTACGTTCGCGAGGAACCAGCCTTAGTCCGCGTCGCGCTGATCTGTGGTGCGTTGCTTTTCCTTGGCCTGAGCGTGGCATTTCTTCGGACAGATGGCACAGTGCACTAACATCTAACCAGGCGATGCAGCCAACCACTGGCCGGCGTACGCTCAAGTTTCCCATGACTCAAACCTCATATCCCGCCACCACACGCGCTCTCGCCAGCGGTGGCTGATCTTGTTCTCGTTAG
>JACDGM010000148.1 GCA_013815325.1 Chthoniobacterales bacterium | reverse complement strand
GGTGCAGCCGACGATGTGGGCGGCGAAACCGAGATTCATCCGATCTGGGCGATGGCCGCCCGCGTGAAAGACGATTCAGGCATCCGCGCCGATATCGCAAACGAGACCTGGGCATTCATGGCGCGAAACTGGGGCGACGAAGGATATTGCGCGAGCGGGCACCAATGGACGCTCTCCACCGACACGCTGTCCATATTGATTCCCTGGCGCGCCGGGGCCAGCAAGATCGACGGACTCTCTGGGGAATTCGATATCGTCAACGCGCCAGACTCGAACCTGCCGAACAACGTCTCGGTGACCTACGCCCCAATGTCGGGCGTGTGGCTCACGTTTAAGCTCAAGCAGCCGCCGGATGAACCCGATGAGGACGGGACCGTGATCGAGGGTGAACTGAACATTCATTGGTCCGGCGGTCTGATCACCAAGGCTGCGGTGAGTACGCAGCCGGTGATCTTCAGCAAGGGGGAGCACGACGAAAGGCCTGAAAGCCCGATGCCGGGTTTACTGGAAAAAATGACGCCGCAGCAGCGGACTACGTTCATGGCGGCGATGCCCCCGAAACGGTCTCCGCGACATAGCGCCCTTGTCCAGATTGGGCCGGCGGTGCAATTGAGCGCGCTGCCTGCACGCCCCAAGACCGCAGGAGTCCCCGTGATCAGAACTGTAGTGTCAAAGCATCGGGCACAAATGCAGAAATCCCTGCTTGACGCGCTGCATTCAGTTTTCGGCGCGACCATTCCCGGGGTCGCAGAAAAATAACGCGCGAAGATAATATGCAGGGTAATTTTTCCGCGGAACCTGGCAGGCGAAAAGCTGAATCACCTCACGCGTCAGCGCGGGCAAAGCTCCGCGGCCAGGAAAAACCTGACGCGCTCGCGCGCCGTGGTCACCGACCGACGGCTACAACTGTTATCCTCGTGTCTCTTCGCGAGCCGTTCGCCAGTCGTCCTTCATTCGTTAGGCTTCGTTAGGCGTGAGACTCGGCGGGAGGGTGCGGTTGGCGCCGGGCCGCGCGCTTCCGGCCAGGGCGAGGATGACGTCGGTTTTTGCGAGGCTTCCGACGAGCAGCGAGCCTTCATGATCGCTCACCACTGGCAGACGTTCGCCAAGATGCCGGGCGAAGCGCTCGAGCGCCTCGTTCAAGGAAGCCGATGGATGAATGATTGGAATATCCTCCCGTAAAATATCGCCCGCAATCACCAGCTCAGCGAGCTCCGGCGCATTCAAATAATTCTTGATGTCATGCAGCGAGATCGCGCCGATGAAGCGCCCCTCCCCTTCCGTCACGTAAAGATAGTTGAAGCGATTGGCGATGAATTTTTCGCCGATCTCGGCAAAGCGCGCGGTCGGCGAGACGCTCAGCGGATCGGGCTTCATCAGGTCGCGCACGTGCAACTCCGCGAGCTGATGCCGGTAATCCCCCGCCCCTTTGCGCTTCAGCGCCTCGCTATAGATCGAGCGTTTCTCGAAGCCGACCGAGGTGTAATAGCCGACCACGCAGGCGAGCATGAGCGGCAGGATGATTTGGTAATCAAGAGTTAGCTCGAAAATCATGATAATCGCCATGATCGGCGCATGCGTCGTGGCGGCGAGGAACGCACCCATCCCAACAATGGCAAAGGCACTCGGGTTGATCGTTAGGCCAACTGGAAAATGCAAGGCCGCGATGCCGAAGAGATACCCCAGGCTTGCGCCGACAAAGAGCGTCGGGGTAAAGACACCACCGACCGCGCCCGAGCCGAAGGTGGCGGCGGTGGCGAGCACTTTGCAGATCAGAACGGCCGCCACGATCTGCCAGGCCCAGCCTCCGGCAAGGATGGTATTCACTGCGCTATAGCCGTTGCCGCACACTTCCGGGTGAATGATGGCGAGGGCGCCCACAATCAAACCGCCAACGCACATTTTCAGATAAACCGGCACGCGAATGCGCCCGGCCAAGCGCTCGCTCAAATTCAGCAGGCGTAGAAACCAGGGCGCCACCAAGCCCGCGAGCAAGCCGAGGAGAAGATAAGGCACGACCTCCCAATTCGAGTGCAGACTGAAATGCGGAATAGCGTAAATCGGATCGGCGCCGAGGAAACCGCGGATCGTTAGGGTAGCGACCACCGACGAAAAAACGAGCGGCCCGAAGATTTCCATCGCGACCGATCCGAGCACGATCTCGGCGACGAAGAGCGCGCCCGCGATCGGCGCGTTATAAGCCGACGCGATGCCGGCCGCCGCCCCACAGCCTACGAGCAAGCGCAATCGCGGGGTCGACCAATGCCGCAGGCGACCGGCGATCGACGCGACTAACGAGGCCAGTTGCACGAGCGGCCCTTCCCGTCCGATCGATCCGCCCGACGCCACCGTGAAGGCCGCCGAGAGACATTTCACGAGGCTGCGGCGGGTGGAGATTTTCCCATCCCCGAGCACCACCGCCTCCATGTAATCACTCGTCGTGACGCCGCCGCGCCAACGCATCCCGAGATAGAGCACCACCCCGCCGAGCAGCCCGCCCACGGCAGGAATCGTTAGGCGCCACCACCATGGGAGAGCGGCGAAGCTTTCCACCAGCCCCGGCTCCTGGCTGCCGGTCATGAGCTTGTGCAGCAGACTGGTCGCATAGCGAAAGCCGATGGAGGTAAGCGCTCCGCCGAAGCCGATGATCCCCGCCCAGGCCAGAGTCGTCTGCAGGTCACTCGGTCGCGCGATCTCGGTGAACCAAACCCACCATTTCAATCGCCGTAGAACGCCGAGGTGGAGAGGCAGCGCGCCCTCAGGCGCATCGTCGGTCGACACGTTTACGACCTGAGCCTATCCGGGGCGCGCGTCAACCCATGTAGCGGCGGCCGTGCCGGCCGCAAACTCCTGGCCTGCGGGCGACGCTCGCCACTACACCAATGTGCGGGCGACACGCTCGCCACTACACAATCAGAAGCGCGCGCCGGATTTCTCCAGCGGGCGCCTCTTCCTTACTTCGTAACTCTTCCTACTTACTCTTACTTCCCGCTATTGCGCCATGCCTGAGCCCGGATCGCTCCAATCGCTCTGGCCCGTGCTCCCGCCGATCGCCATCAGCTGGAAGACATATTTCATCCCTGCGGTCAGACCTTCGAAGAGGATCTTGCGCGAGCTCGCAAAGGAGATCGTAGCACCATATTCCCCGTCGATCGGTTTGATCCGGCCGACAAAACTGCGCGTGTTCTTATCTGCCTTGATGCGCGGCTTCAGCTCGCCGCTCTGGCCGTTCCCCACCCCGAGGATTTGCGGCGCGTTGAGGACAGCCTGCGCGCGATTGGTGCTGACTGCTTCATAGCCGGAGCTAAGAAGGATCGTTAGATCGTTCTTGCACTCCATGTCCACGTAGCTCGCGTTCCTATTCAGCGTCAGGATGCCATCCCCGAGGAGAGCATCCTTGCGCGCCGTGGCCAGCACGCCACCCTTGTCCGCCTTGATGACGGCTTCATCGAGGGCATCCTTTTTGGCGAAGAGATCCGTCGGGAGCACTGGCGGCGTGGGCAAATCCGGGTTGCCGGTAAAGCCCTCCGCGGTCTTCCCCATCGTCTTCCCCACGTCCGAGGCGGAGAGTCTTTCAAAACCCTTCCGTGTTCTTATTTTTTTCATTCTATTATTGTCTGCATTGTTATCTCTCGCAGATCACCCGGCCGAGCCTTCGGCCGCCGCGTCTGCCTTAAGACGCTGTTGAGCGACCTCAATGCCAAATCCCCGCGCCCGCTTATATTTGCCTGAAAAACTTCATGCTCCTCCTGAAGAGCCCCGCGGAAAGAGCCCTCGCGCGAAAAGTGCCGCAGCCGTAACACAGGCTTCCAGTCCGCCAGTCGAACGGACTCGTCCTGCGGCGAGCCTGTCTCGCCGTGCGGGGCTCCCACCTAAACAAGAACCGGCCTGCAGGCGAGACGCCTGCGCGACCTGACAGCCGGGACGGCTGCGTTAGGACTTTGCGGCCAGAGCCAGGAACCTTGCACCGTGCTCGCGATCATCGGTGCCAGCGCCTCGATGGTTTTCTACGTCGCTTTGTAAGCTTGCAATGCCACAAGCTCAACCTCCGACGCCGCGTTTTAGGTTTTCAGCACGACGACATTAGCCTGCGACGTCACGTTGTAAGTTTACAACGCGACGACATTAACCTTCAACGTCGCATTGTAAGTTTACAGTGCAACGATGTTAACCTTCAACGTCGCATTGTAAGTTTACGGCGCGGCAACCTTAAGCCCCAGCCTCACGTCGTAATCCTACAGCGCGACGACATGGAGCTTCAGCATCGTTCCGCCAATCAAGAAAACGCTGCTCCCTCCATTCATCCCTCATCCCTCCATCCCGCCGCCTTCCGCCCTCCGCCTTCATCCTTCATCCTTCATCCTTCATCCTTCCCCCTCCGCCTTTTCTCAATCCAGAGGACTCTTCACCCCGAGGCCCGGTCTATTCAGCACATGGGTATAAATCATCGTCGTGGAGACATCTTTGTGCCCAAGGAGTTCCTGCACCGTCCGAATGTCATAGCCATTCTCGAGCAGATGGGTCGCAAACGAATGCCGCAGTGTGTGACAGCTCGCTGCCTTGGCGATGCGCGCCCTGCGCACCGCCACCTTCACTGCATTTTGGAGATTCTTTTCCCCCACATGATGGCGTTGCCAGACCGGCAGCCCCTCTTTGGCTTCCCCGCGCGGATCGAGCGAGCGCTTCGCCGCCGGGAACACCCATTGCCAGGCCCACTGCCGCGCCGCCCCCGGGTGCTTGCGCCCATACGCCTCCGGCAGCCAGACCGTGCCAAACCCTGTCGCCAGCTCCCGCTCGTGGGCCGCCTGCACCCCCTCCAGATGCTCCCGCAGCGCCGGCGCCACACTCGCCGGCAGCATCGTGACCCGGTCTTTTCCTCCCTTCGCGTGGCGCAGAGTGATCTGCAGATAGCCGAAATCCACATCCTTTACACGCAGCCGCAAACATTCCAGCAGACGCAGACCGCTTCCATAAAGGAGGTGCCCCATGAGCCGATACTGGCCGCTTAACTCCTGCAATACTGCCTCCACCTCCGCTTTGGCTAGCACCACCGGAAGCTTCGGCGGACGTTGCACCCGCTGGAGTCCCTCCAGCACGCCCAATTTACGATCCAGCACCACATCGTAAAGAAAGAGCAGCGCATTGAGAGCTTGATTCTGGGTCGCGGCTGCCACCGCGCGCCTGCCCGCGAGATCATTGAGGAACGTCGCCACCTCGGCCCCACCCATTTCCTGCGGGTGGCGTTTGCCATGGAAGAGAATAAACCGGCGCATCCAGCCCAAATACGCCTCTTCGGTGCGCAGACTGTAATGCCGGGTGCGTAAAATCGTTCGGACCTGCTCGAGAAATTTAGGCTTGGCACATTCGCTTTGCTCGGGCAGACTCGTTGGCATGCCTTCGTTTTATGCCGAACCCCACCTCTCAAGCAACCGAAATAGACGAACATCGGTTTCGTCTAGTATCTGTTAGGTGACTTCTGCACCTCATGTCATG
>JACDGM010000066.1 GCA_013815325.1 Chthoniobacterales bacterium | reverse complement strand
GGTCGCTCAGGATGGCGTTGATGAGGGAGGATTTGCCAACGTTAGGCCGGCCCACGATGGCGAGGGAGAGGACGGGAGAAGTTGAGAGTTGAGAGTTGAGAGTTGAGAGAGGGAGGCGCTCTTCGATCGCTTCGACTAACGAATCGATCCCGCGGCCGTGGGCCGCGCTGATCGAAAGGATCTCGGGGAAACCGAGACGCTGGAATTCGGCGTCGAGATTTTCGTGGTTCGTATGATCAATTTTATTGACCGCCAAAATCACCGGGCGTTGCGAGCGGCGAAGAAGGCGCGCGAGTTCCTGGTCGATGGGAGTAAGGCCTTGCTGCGCATCAACAACGAGGACGATGACGTCCGCTTCGCGCATCGCCGCGTCCGCGGCCGTGCGGACCTCCTGGAGCAGCTCGGTCTCCCCTGCCCCGCCGATACCGCCGGTATCCCAGACGAGAAAGGGCCGGGTGCCGCGCTTGCTCGGGGCGGAGATGCGGTCGCGGGTAATGCCGGGCTGGTCGTGCACGATCGCGATGTTGCGCCCGGCGAGCCGGTTGAAGAGCGCGGACTTACCGACGTTAGGCCGGCCGACAATGGCGACACTGCGACTCGCGCTTTTTTCCATGGCCTAACGAGTCTCTAGCTGAGGTTGGATTGCCCGTGCGCGCCGAGCTGGCGGAAGCCCTCCATGACGTAGATGATGCCGGAGACCAATGTGAAAAAGCCAGCCGCGGCGACGACCCAGATGAGCGGGATGAACATGAGCTGCAACATCACCCAGGCGATCGCTGTCATCTGCAAAAAGGTCGCCACTTTTCCGGTCCAGGTAGGCCGCACGCGCACCTTGCCGTTTAACAAATGCAAGAGCGCGCTCCCGATGAGAATGACGGCGTCGCGGCTGATCACGAGGACCGGGAACCAGGTCGGGAAGCGGCCGAATTGCGGATCGACGTCGCTCCAGTTGCTGATGCTGAGCGTGATGATGCCGCTGAGGAGAAGCCCTTTGTCGGCGATCGGGTCGAGGACAACGCCAAGCGCGCTTTTCTGGTTGTAACGGCGCGCGATGTAGCCATCGAGGCCATCGCTCACGGCGGCGACGAGAAAGATGGCGATGGCGGTGAAGCGCTGCCATTCCAGCGGCTGACCGCGCTTGATGCTCTCGCCGTAATAAAGCGCCATGAGCACGAAGGCCGGAATCATGAGAATCCGGACGAGCGTGATCTTATTCGGGGTAGTCATCGCAAGCGACTTACCATATCCCATGCTCGCGAGCTTAACCAAAAAGTTTACCTCATGCGGCTCTAACAGCCCGCGGCCCGGCAAGATGACGGGTTGCCGAGTCAGTCAGGATGACTGACTTCCGGCCGTCAATCATCCGGCGTCGCCGACGCTGTTGCTGGTTTCAATTTCTTTCGCTGATGCGACACTGACAGTCCGATGGCCGAAGTAACGATCGAAGTTATTAAGAACGGCCCTTACATCGTTAAGGGCGAAGTGGAGTTAAGAGATGCGGGAGGCAAGAGCTATCCAGTCGAGAAGCGAATGGCACTCTGCCGTTGCGGCGCTTCGACGGAGAAGCCGTTCTGCGACGGCACGCACTCGAAAATCGGCTTCGAGGCGGCCGAGAAAGCGGTCCCGGAATCGGCGAAGAGCTAGCTTTTCGTTAGGGGAGGCGGCGATCGGCATCGGCGGGTCAACGAAGCGCCCGCGCGTGAGGCGGCTACCCAGCTCGGGCTAAGGCGCAGACGAAGCCGCGAATCAGCGACGCTCGCCCGCGGAATTGTAATCTTCCCAAGAGCGCCAGGCACGTTCCCAGTTTTGCTTCGCGGCCCACGTCTGAGCCTGCAGGTAATAGAAATAGCGGGGGGCATCGGGCTGGGCCGTAAAATGGCGCAGCGTCGCGAGTGCATCGCCGGTCTTTCCGGCGGCGATTTGGGCGCGGTAGAGAGCGTAACCGGCGGCGTAGTCGCGCGGGTTGGCATAAAGCTGCCGCTCGAGTAGCGGGATTGGCGCCGCGCTCCCGGCCTCGGGCAGCGCCGGGGGTCTGGCATTCTGCCTAACGAGTTCCCAAGCCGCCGCGAATTCGCCGCGACCGCCGTGCCAGCGTGCCAGCCCCGGCCAGGCAAACTCCGTCCATTCCGGATGCGCGGTGACAGCGCGGACAAGATCCTCAAGCGGGTCGCGTTTGGACCAAAGCGCAAAAAGCCGCGTTTTTTGCGCCTTGTCGAATTGCCCGAGGGCGGGGTCGCGCGCGAGCAGATCCTGCAGCGCCGCGGGAAACTGCGCGTCCGGAATATTCTCCAAATAAGTGATCGTTAGGCTGGGATCATCGAGGGCGAACTGGCGCAGCCCTGCCAGCACTCGGGGATCGAAGTCGGAGGCGAGCGGAAACATTTGCGAGTAGAGCCCGGCGGGATCAAGGGGCCGGCGGCGGAGCGCTTCGTGCCAGGCGCTGAGCGCCAGCGTCGGCCGCGAACCAAGCCAGGCTCTGCCTTCCTCGAAAGGCAGTTGGTAGCCACCCGGCTCGAGGAAACGCGCCAGCCGGAAATCAGCCAGCGCGCTCGCCTGCGGTTGGCGCAGCCCGATGCGAGCAACGCCGCGGATGAAATAAAGCTGCCAGTCAAGTGGCGCCCATTGCAGGCCGCGATCGGCGAAGGAGATCGCTTCGTCATAACGGTGGCCGCGAGTGGCGAACGTGGCGGATTGTTTCGCGCTCTCCACGCCGAGATAACCCGGTAGCGGCAAGGCGCCGCGCCAGGCAAAGAACCAGGCGAGGCTAACCCCAAGAAG
Source organism: Chthoniobacterales bacterium (assembly GCA_013815325.1). Lineage (GTDB taxonomy): Bacteria > Verrucomicrobiota > Verrucomicrobiia > Chthoniobacterales > UBA10450 > Palsa-1392. Next base: position 22,458 of record JACDGM010000066.1, on the reverse strand, counting down.
AAGCACGCCCACAAGGCGAAAGACAAGCGGCGGCCAGCGGCGCGGCTCGCCCGCCACGGGGCGATGTTGCGCGAGGCCGAGGAGAAATGTCCCCGCCAGAAAAGTTCCGAAGCGATGCGCCGAAACATCCACGAAACCGTGCAGCGCGAAAAGAAGCGCGCCAAGAAGCGCCGTGTAACGCAGCCGTTGGTTCGTTCCCTCCGCCAAAGGGAAAACTCGCCTAACGAAAAGCGCGGCGGCCGCGAGCACGATGGCGAGGGCGGGCCAGCCCATCTCGCTCCAAAGCCAGAGCCAATCGCTCTCCGGATGAAGCGAGCGGGTCACGCCGCGGGAGACGTCGCGAAAGAGCGCAAAAACGCTTTCGAAATTTCCCAGCCCAAGGCCGCACCAAGGGGAAGATTTGATCATCGTCCAGGCGTCGCCAAAAATGAGCCAGCGATAGTCGGAAGTCATCGAGTCATCGCCCCCGAGGCGGAGATGAAACCGGGCTATCGTTTCGCCTCCGAAAAGGAGGAGCGTCGCAAGGAGAGCGAGCAGCACCGAACCCGCGACGGCAACACCCCCGCCGGTCCATTTACGGAAAGCCAGCCTAACGAGCCAGGCGCTCACCCCGAGCACGAGGATCAAAATGCCGGCGCGCGAGAAATCGAGAATGAGGGCGGCGATGAGCAGGCCGGCGCCGCCGAGCCAGAAGATCCAGCGTTTGTGGCCGCGCCGAAAATCGTCCTGCATGCAGCCGAGCACGACGAGCGTCGTAATGCCGAAAAGATCGCCGGTCTGGTTGCGATTTGGATAGGGACCGAAGCCGCGGACGTTATGCCAGAAGGGGAGCGCGCTCTGCCGATGATGGAGAAAAATGGCGAGGGCGGCGAGCGCGATCATCCCGCCCGCGAAGACGCGCGCCGCCCTCCGGATATCTCGCAAGTCGGCCGCGAGCGTAGCGACGTAATAAATCCAGGCGAATCCGGCGAGCAGAGTGACGTAGCAATCAACCGTTAACCACGGCTGCACGCTGAGCGTGGGCGCGAGATGAAGGCTGAAGTCATTCGTTAGGGAGATTCGCCAGGCCGGCGTATGAAACCAGCCGGCCGGCAAAAAAGCCGTCGCCGCGAGCGCCAGAAAAAGCAGCGCGAGCGTATCGAGCGCCGGGCCGAGCGAATGCCGTGGCGGGCGCGCGAGGAGGAGGAGAGCGAAGCAGGCAATGACGATTCCTTCACTCCAGCGCTGGGTCGCGCCACCGAGAAAGGACCCGAGCACCACGACCAAAGGAAGGGCGACCGCGGCCCAACCGGCCGCTGCGTCGCCGGCTGCGGGCGGTCGGACCATTCGAGAGAGGCGCGGCGTTTGCATGGCTCGGAGAACGGCGATGGTATGGGAGTAGCTTTATGATTTTAAGCTCTCGGAAGGGGCAGCTTTCTGCCAGTCTCGACCACCCCGGCCGCGAGCCGGCCGCGATTCATACGTCAGATTGATCTTCGTTCCCAGTCGTAAAATGCTCACCCAGCGCACCCAAGGATTGTATCGGGTTTTTCTGCTCTGCCAGCTCGTCATTGTGGCAGCGCTCTTCTGGTTTGGGGTCTGGGTGATGGTGACGTTTTATTCGCCGAGCGGGCAGCTCACGCGCGGCAGTTACACCACTTACTGCATGATGCTTTTCGTCGGCATTCTCGCCGAGTCCCTCAGTCGCGAAGGCTCGAAAAATTATTTCCTTCAGGCCGAGCTTCTCCGCCAGCATCGGCTCGCGCTCCGCCAGACGATCGCGAGCGTCGGCGCGCTCGTGCTTTATCTGATCGCGGCGAAAGACGCCTTCATCTCGCGTATTTTCTTCTTCAACTTTGTCCCCTGGCTCTACATCGCGCTCCTTTTTTCACATCATTTTCTGCCACAGTTTTTAGCTCGTGGAATTTTCGGCCTGCGCGATGAGAAAACACTCCTCGTCGGCTCGACCGCCAAAGCGAAGCAACTGCGCGGCTGGCTGCGCCGCAAAGCCGACGTCGGGCTGCGCACCGTCGGCATTATTTGCGAGGAACCGCTCGATTGCACCGCCGACAATATCCCCGTCCTCGGCGGCACAAAGAAGCTTCGCTCGGCGATTCAAGAACTGGGCGTGACCCAGGTCATCATGCTCGAGTTCCCGCAATTCGACGAGATGAACCGCGATGTCATCACGGCTTGCGATCAGCTCGGCGTGCGGCTCCTGATTGTGAGCGATCTCGAAGAAAAGCTGCGGCATCCTGTGGTGCACTTCGAAGATGACGGCTTTCGTTTCATCGGCTTGCGTGAGGAGCCGCTGGAGAATCCGCTTAACCGCGCATTTAAGCGCACCCTCGACGTCGTCCTCACGGTGCCGATCGTGGTATTCATTTTCCCGCCGCTCGCCCTCATCGTTTGGCTGGCGCAGCGGCTGCAATCGCCTGGGCCGCTTTTTCACAGGCAGATTCGCGCCGGCATCCAGAACCGGCGCTTCGAGATCCTGAAATTCCGCACCATGCACATGGAAAACCATGACCTGGCGCGCCAGGCCACGACGGAAGATGAGCGCGTCTATCCCATGGGCAGATGGTTTCGCAAACTGAGCATCGACGAGATCCCGCAATTCTGGAACGTGCTCCGCGGGGAGATGAGCACGGTCGGCCCGCGGCCGCATTTGCTCGAGCATAACGAGCAGTTCTCGCAGCTGATGGCGAGCTATCATGTGCGCGCTTTCGTGAAGCCGGGGATCACCGGGCTGGCGCAGGTGCGCGGCTTCCGCGGTGAGGCGCAAACGAACAAGGACATCGAGAACCGGGTGGCTTGCGATCTCGAGTATCTGGAGAATTGGAACCTGATGCTGGAGTGCGGCATCATCGTGCGGACGTTTGTGCAGCTGGCGAAGCCGCCGGCTTCGGCGTATTGAGTCCTATTGCACCTCGCCTAACGAATAAAGGCGCGACGTAAGCCAATGTTTTGAGTGCGCAACAACCCGCTGCGCAACAACCCGCGATGCGCCGCGCTCAATGCTTGTCATCCCGATCCGCCGAAGGACGGAGAGGGACCCTCGCAGTTGCATTCGGGACAATCCACTGGCCGGGAAACCCGGATTGCAATTGGGAGGTCCCTCGTCGTCTGCGCGACTCGGGAAGACAAACTGAGATCGAGGCGCGCGATCGAGGCGCGCGCGCCTAACGATCGAGCCGTTCCGCAAGCTTCTGGTGCTGCGCGAGCAGCTCCTCTGGCACGTTGGGCGCGAGCGACTCGAAGAACTCCGCCTGCCCGGCCAGCTCTTTTTGCCATTCCTCCGGCTCAACTGAGAGCAACTCCTCGATCTGCCCCGGCGTGACGCCTTCCAGTCCCTCGAGGTCGAGATCTTCCGGCCGCGGAATGCAGCCGATCGCCGTTTTTCGCGCGCCGCTTTTTCCTTCGCAACGGTCGATGATCCATTTCAACACGCGCATGTTCTCCCCAAAACCCGGCCAGAGGTATTTCCCCTCCGCGTCCTTGCGGAACCAGTTGACGTGGAAGATCAGCGGCGGGTTCGTTAGGCGCGGCCCCGTCTTGAGCCAATGCTGGAAATAATCACCAATGTTGTAGCCGCAAAACGGCAGCATCGCCATCGGATCACGCCGCACTTTCCCGACCGCGCCGGTCGCCGCCGCGGTCGTCTCCGAGGCCATCGTGGCGCCGAGGTAAACGCCGTGCTCCCAGTCGAACGCGCGGAAAACCAGTGGCATCGTGTCGCTCCGGCGTCCGCCGAAAATGATCGCGCTGATCGGGACGCCGTCCCGATTATTCACCTCCGCATCGAGCACAGGATTGTTCTGCATCGGGACGGCGAAACGGCTGTTCGGATGCGCCGCTTTTTCCTTTGAGGCGGGCGTCCAGGGATTGCCCTTCCAGTCCGTGGCTTCGTTAGGCGGCGGGCCGTCCTTGCCCTCCCACCAGACCCCGCCCTCGCTCGTTAGGGCAACGTTCGTAAAAAGGGTATCGTGCTCGATCGCCTGCATGGCGTTGGGATTTGATCGGTAGCTTGTCCCCGGCACCACGCCGAAGTAGCCGTTCTCCGGATTGACCGCGTAGAGACGGCCGTCTTTCCCGATCTGCATCCAGGCAATGTCGTCGCCCACGGTGGTGATTTTCCAGCCGGCGAAATGCTCCGGCGGAATGAGCATGGCGAAATTCGTTTTGCCGCAGGCGCTGGGAAAGGCCGCGGCGACGTAATGTTTTTTTCCATCGGGCGATTCGACGCCAAGGATGAGCATGTGTTCCGCGAGCCAGCCTTGCTGCTTCGCGAGATAGGAAGCGATGCGGAGCGCGAGGCATTTCTTGCTCAGCAAAACATTTCCGCCGTAACCGGAGCCGACGGAGATGATCGTGTTGTCCTGCGGGAAATGGCAGATCCAGCGATGCTCCGGATCGATCTCGAGAAGTGAGTGGACCCCGCGATTGAATTCAGCGTCGAGTTTTTCTCCGAGTTTTTTGGAAGCCTGTGCGCCCATCCGCGTCATGATGCGCATACTCAGCACGACGTAAATGGAATCGGTAATTTCGTAGCCGACCTTCGCGAGCGGCGACTCCGGCGGACCCATGATGTAAGGGACAACAAACATCGTCCGCCCGCGCATGGCACCCTTGAGCAAGCCGTGGAGCTTGCTGTAGGTTTCCGCGGGATCGGCCCAGTGATTCGTCGGGCCGGCTTCTTCCTTCGTCGGGGTGCAGATGAGGGTGAACTGCTCGACGCGCGCGACGTCGTTAGGCTTGGAGCGGTGCAGGTAACAGCCGGGCGCTTTCGCCTGGTCGAGTTTGATCAAGACGCCCATCCGGCAGGCTTCGCCAAGCAGGTAATCGTTCTCCGCCGCGGAACCGTCGCACCAAAAAATGTTCGCCGGCGCGGTCAGCGATTCGACCTCGTGCACCCAATCGAGGACTGCTTTGTTGGCCGGTTTGTTGCCGCCCAAGCCAGTGGGCGGCGAGATGGCAGGAGCGATATTTTCCATAATGAAGTCCGCGGGTGCGCAGGCGGACAATTAATTTGAACGCTTCGGCAGGTTGGCCAAGAAAAATTTGAGCATCTAGCGGCGGCTTGCGCTGGCCGACGGTGCGCCGTTTACTGTCGGTATGTTCGGCGTGGTTACTTCGGATGACTACCAGCCCGTCGGCTGGGTGGGACGCTATCCGATTCACGTCACCACGCTGCTCCTGATCGTGCACGTCGCCTGCATGATTCTGGGCTGCTTCCTCGTCGCGTTCGGCGCGGGATCGTTTCTTGATTTGCTCGCGTTCGATAGCGCGCAGGTCATCGCCGGCGGTCGGCTTTGGCAGATCGTGACCTATGCCTTTGTGCACTCGCCTTCGGGCCTCATCTGGTTCGCGATCGAGATGTATATGCTTTTCACTTTCGGTCGCGAAGTGGAACGCTTCATCGGCCGGCGCGCCTTCATTGCGCTCTACGCCTTGCTCCTCTTCGTGCCGGCGCTTTTTTTGAGCGTTTGGGGACTCTGGCAACGCGCCGGTCTAGCTGGCTCCACCATGATTCATTTCGGCGTCTTTATCGCCTTCGCCGCGATCTATCCGAGCATCGAGATGTTCCTGCGCGTGCAGGCGAAATGGGTGGCGCTGATTTTAATCGCAGCCTATTCACTGCAACTCTTTGCTTTTCATGTCTGGTCACAGCTTGCGGTCCTCTGGCTGAGCGTGGCGCTGGCCGTCGCGTTTGTGCAAATCCGCGGCGCCGGCCCGGAGCTGGAATGGCTGCGAGAATGGCCCGCGCGTCTGCGCTCGAAGCGCTCCTTGCGCGTCGTGCCGCAGCCACCCGTTCGCCGCGTCGTCGAACCCGAGGACATTTATGATTCGATCGATCCTGTGCTCGATAAAATTTCCAAATCGGGCATCGGCAGCCTCACCGCTAACGAGCGGCGCGCGCTTGATCGCGCCCGCAACCGTCTCCTCAAAAAGTCCTCGTGAGTGCCAGCGCGGCCGCGCCGGTGCGGGTGAGCGTGATCGTGCCGGCCTGGAACGATCGCATCAATCTAACGAACCTTCTCCCGAGCCTCGTTAGGCTGGAGGGATTGCATGAAGTGATCGTGGTTGACGCCGCCGGCGACTCCCACACGGAGGGGATCGTGCGTCACGCAAACGCGATCTACCTGCGCGCGCCCGCGCCCAATCGCGGCGCGCAGATGAACCTCGGCGCCGCGCGCGCGACCGGCGATGCGCTCGTTTTTCATCACGCCGATACCATTCTCACGCAGGCGCACGTCGCGGCCATCACGACAGCGTTGCGCGATGCGCACGTCGTGGGTGGCGCATTTTATCGGAAGTTCGATGGGCGTCATCCGCGACTGCTCTGGCTGGAAACCTTCGCGCGTTACTTGACCCGACTGGGCGGCACTTTTTTCGGCGATCAGTCGGTTTTCGTTAGGCGCGAAGTCTTCGCAGCGCTCAGCGGCTTCGCGCCCATCCCACTGATGGAAGACATGGAATTTTCCCGGCGGCTCCGGCGCAGCGGCGCGGTCGCAGTGCTCGATCCGCCTTTGGAATCATCGAGCCGGCGGCACCTGCGCCGCGGGGCTTGGCGCACTTCGCTACAGAACGGGCTTTTCATTTTGCTTTATCGTTGCGGCTGTTCGCCGCACCGGCTGCACCGCTGGTATTATCGCGAGCGGCGAGCGGGTCAGAGACCCACGCTATATCCGACGGCCTCGCCTAACGAATTGCCCGAAACACCTCTCGCTCCGCAGCCGATCGAAGAGCTCAGCCGCAGTTGAGGGCGCGCTTCGCCTGCGCTCAGCTTTCCCGCTGGAGTTCTTCGAAAAAGTCGGCTGGCGTCGCCGCGTTCATCAACGCCGCGCGCCGCTCTTCGCTCTTGAGCAGCCGCGCGAGCGCGCCGACGCAGATGAGGTAGTCGTTCACCATTTGTTGCGGGACCGCGATGACGAAGATGAAGTGCACCGGGTCCGCACGACCGGCAAAAGTGACACCCGCCTTGCTCCGGCCGATGCCGAGAAGGATGTGCTCGACCAGATTCGTGCGGGCATGCGGGAAAGCGACGCCGCCGTTCGCGACCGTCGAGCTCTTCTGCTCACGCTCCATCACCGAGGCGTAAAATTTTTCCGGATCTCGCAGCTCGCCGCTTTCGCTCATGCGCTCGACAATTTCCAAAATCGCAGCGGCCGCCGTTCTCCCCTTGAGATCGAGCACGAGCTGCTTTTCCGAGAAAAGCTCGGTGAGAAGAAACGAGATCACGGCAACGAATGATAGATTGACGCCCGCGCGCGCCTTGTCGAATCATTCAGCAGCATCGTGGCCGACGAAACCCATCCTGACCTCACGCCGACGGAAGCTGTGGCGCACGTCGCGAGTGGTCTCTACGACTCTGGATACGTCAACGCGCTTTCCCATTTTTACCGCGGCGAACTGGGCCGCATCATGGTCTGGCGGACCCGGCTCGACACCACGACGAATTGGGCCGTGACCGGCACGACCGCGATCATCACGATTGCGTTCTCGAACGCCGGCGTGCCCCATCTGATCTTCTTTTTCAATCTCGCGATCGTCTGGATCATGCTCTGGATCGAGGCGCGGCGTTACCGGTTTTACGACGCCTTTCGCGCGCGCGTGCGCATGCTCGAGGCCCATTTCCTCGTCCCCATGATTATGGAAAATCGCCAGATGCTGCAGGGCGAATGGAAGAAATTGGTTTGCGAAGATCTGATCCTGCCGTCGTTTAAAATCAGCATGCTCGACGCGGTCGGGCGGCGCCTGAAACGCAATTACGTTTTCATTTTCCTCCTCATCATGATCGCGTGGGTCATGAAGCTTTTCCTGCACGCGCAGGAACCGATCGAAAGCTTCGGCGCCTTTTATCGGGCCATGCGCGTGGGGCATATCGCACCCTGGTTCGTCCTTTTCATTTTTCTCGGCACGCTCATCACAGTAATCGGGATCGCGATTTATGTCGGGCGGCGATCCTCGGGCGAAATTTCCGAATTCGGCAATCACCGTTCGCTCTGGCGGATTTGAGAAGCGGTTGATGGCTGAGAGTTGATGGTTGATGGAAAGGCCGTGGAAGCCGAATCGATCAACCCCTTCCATCGCCTTTGCGAAATCATGAGGCGGCTGCGCGCGTCGGATGGTTGCCCGTGGGATCGCGAGCAAACGCATGAGTCGTTAGTCCCGGGCCTGCTCGAGGAAGCCTACGAAGTCGCGGCGGCGATCCGTGCGCACGACGACGCCAATCTGCGCGAGGAGCTTGGCGACTTGCTCCTGCAGGTGGTGATGCATGCCCAGATCGCGAGCGAGGAGGAGCGCTTCACCATCAACGACGTAGCGCGCGAGATCGGCGATAAACTCGTTAGGCGGCATCCTCATGTTTTCGGCGTGAGCGAAGCGCGCGACACCGACGCGGTCCTGCAACAATGGGACGCGATCAAGCGGGCCGAACGGAAGGCGGCCGACGCCGCCTATTTTACCGGCCTAACGAGAGCGTTGCCCGCGCTCATGCTCGCGCAGAAAACGCAGACGCAAGCGGCCCGCGTCGGTTTTGATTGGAAGGAGATCGCCGCGGTCGTGGCAAAGGTCGATGAAGAACTAGGCGAAGTGAAAGCGGCGATCGCCGCCGGCGACGCGGACGCGGTCGCGGATGAAATCGGCGACCTGCTTTTCGCAGTGGTAAATCTGGCGCGGAAAAACCAGCTCGAAGCTGAAACGCTGCTCGCGGCGGCTACGGAGAAATTCGTTAGGCGGTTCCATCAGCTGGAGGGCGAGCTGAGCCGGGCCGGCAAGAAGTTAGGCGAGGTGGACCTTGCGGAGATGGACGCGGTCTGGAACCGCGTGAAGCGCTCCGAGGCATGACAGACGTGACGGCCTCCGCTAATATCGCGGGCGCTTCATGGAAACCGAATACAAGGTCCGGCTCGAGATTTTCGAAGGCCCACTCGACCTCCTGCTTTACCTGATCAAGCGCGACGAGCTCGATATCTACGACATCTCACTCGAGCGGATCACGAAGCAATACCTGGAATATTTACAGGCTTTCAAAGAGCTGAACATCGACGTCGCGGGCGAGTTCGTGGTCATGGCGGCGAACCTGATTTATCTGAAAAGCCGCAGCCTCCTCCCAGCCGATCAGCAGCCGCCGGAGGAAGATGTCGATGAGGCTGACCCACGTTGGGATTTGATTCGGCAACTGATCGAGTACAAAAAATTCAAGGAAGCGGCGGCGCAATTGCAGGCGCGCGAGCTGCAGCAAGAGCGGACTTTTGCGCGCGTGGGGGAAGGCGTGACGCTGGCGGCAGCGCCGTTCCGCCTCGGCGAGGTGGGAATTTTTCAGCTCATCAACGCTTTTCAAAACGTCCTCAAACGCCTCGATGCGCGGGAGGACTTGCGCGAAATATTCGGCGAGAATTTTACCGTCTCGGACAAAATCGAATGGATCCTGCAACAGGTCGGTGCGGGGACGGTTTTGCGTTTCAGGGAGCTTTTCGCGCGGGTGGCGTCGCGGGTGGAAATCGTCGTGACGTTTCTCGCGCTCCTCGAGCTGATCCGGCTGAAGCAGGTGCGCGCGGTGCAGAACAACATCTTTGAAGAGATCGAAATCACGGCGGTCGCGCTCTGATGACGCGCGTGCTCATTGCCGGCTGCGGCTATGTCGGCGCCGCGACGGCGGATCTTTTTCACGGTGACGGTTGGGAAGTGGAAGGATGGACTTACTCTCCGGAATCCGCGCAGTCATTGATGGCAAAGCCATACGCGGTTCGGGCGGTGGATATCTCCGACCGCGAAGCAGTGACCAGAGCCGCGACCAAATTCGACGTGGTGATTCACTGCGCCAGCTCGGGCGGCGGCGGGCCGGAAGATTATCGGCGCGTTTACCTGGAGGGCGCGCGGATTCTGCTCCAGACATTGCGGCCGCATCGTTTCATTTTCACGAGCAGCACTTCCGTTTACGCACAGAAAGAGGGCGAATGGGTCGACGAGGAGAGCGCCGCCGAACCGATGCATGAGACCGGACGAATTTTGCGCGAGACCGAAGAACTCGTTAGGCAAAACGGCGGGACGAGCGCGCGGCTCGCCGGCATTTACGGCCCCGGCCGTTCCGCGCTCCTGCGCAAATTCCTTTCTGGCAAAGCAGCCATCGAAGGCAACGGGGAACGCTTTCTCAATCAAGTGCACCGCGACGACGTCGCCCGTGCGCTGCTCCATTTGCTCGCTCTGCCTAACGGATCCCAAATCGTGAACGTGACCGATGATCAGCCGCTCACCCAGCGCGCGTGTTACGAATGGCTGGCGGCGAAGCTGAATCGGCCGCTCCCAGAAATCGTGGCCGGGACCGGCGAACGAAAGCGCGGCCCGAGCAACAAACGAGTGTCGAACCGGAAACTGCGCGCGCTTGGTTGGGAACCCATGTTTCCGACCTTTTCGATCGGAATGGAAAGGTCGGTTCTTCCCGCCTTTCCGACCATGGGCGCCTGACGTTAGGCCGCGGCGATGTCACCTTCGCAACGGCAGTGTCACGATTCACAAAGGCCGAGGTATTGAGGCGGCCGCGTCGGCCGCTGGCTTAAGGCATAGCCGTTCCCTCAATTCTGAAGTCGGCGAGGAAACAAAATCGCCCAATCTCGGCAGGGGCCTGGGCCCTACTCCGATTGAGATCTCACCTCAGGGCAGTCTGTTGCCTAATTGTGATTTAACTATCGTAACGTCCGCACGGGTGATCTGACCGTCTTCATTTATGTCTGCGCGGAAATTTCTGCTTGCGACGTCCTGTCCCAAAAAGGACTGCGTCCGCTCGATGTCCGCGGAATTGACGATGCCGTCGCGGGTAACGTCACCGACTAAGAGGCCGAAGGTTACGGAAGTATCCAACGTATTGCCTTGGTCGTCCTGGACGCCATTTAAGGTGATCGTGACCTCGTCAGCAGTGCAGGTAACGCCGACGAGACTCACAACCAACCGGCCGCCATCGACGGTTGCGCTTCTGACCGTGCCACAACTCGTCGTTACGTTATCAACCGAGGTAACATCATTATTGAAGGTCAAGACGATCTGGTAAAGCCGCTTCGGACCACCGGTTCGATCTTCAATCCCAAGTGTCCCAGTGAGCGGTAAATGGATTTCAAAGGGACCTTTGACCGATGCCGCGCTTGTCAACTGGAGCGCACCGGTCGCCGGATCATAGAGTTCCGCGCTCGCAAGAACATTGAAGCTGCTGCCGCTTCCACCTGAGGCGAGCACCTCGCCGTTGGGCAGTAATATCGCCGTGTGATCTGTGCGTGCGAAGGTGAGGCTGCCGGTCAGTGTCCAAGTCCCGCTCGCCGGATCGTAGAGTTCTGCGCTGCTCAAGGCAACACCATTGGATCCCCCCGCCACCAGCACCTTGCCATTGGGCAGCAACGTCGCCGTGTGATCGAAGCGTGCGGTGGCCATGCTGCCGGTCGCACTCCAGGTTCCACTCGCCGGATCATACAGCTCCGCGCTGCTCAAGTAACCATTATTGAAATTGTATCCTCCCGCCGCCAGCACCTCGCCTGAGGGCAGCAACATCGCCGTGTGATCGAAGCGTGCGGTGGCCATGCTGCCGGTCGCACTCCAGGTTCCACTCGCCGGATCATACAGCTCCGCGCTGCTCAAGCCATTGAATCCCCCCGCCACCAGCACCTTGCCATTGGGGAGCAGCGTCGCCGTGTGACGGCCACGTGCGGCGACCATGCTGCCGGTCGCCGTCCAGGTTCCACTCGCCGGATCATAGAGCTCCGCGCTCCCGAGAGGACGAAAGTCACTGTCAGTTCCGGCTGCGACGAGCACTTGGCCGTTGGGCAGGAGCGTCGCCGTGTGATCGTAGCGTGCGGTGCCCATGCTGCCGGTCGCAGTCCACGTTCCTGTAACCGGATCATACAGCTCCGCGCTCCTCAAGGCATTACTGAGATCGAATCCCCCCGCCACTAGCACCTTGCCTGAGGGCAGCAACGTCGCCGTGTGCTGGCCGCGTGCTGTGCCCATGCTGCTGGTCGCCGTCCAATTTCCACTCGCCGGATCATACAGCTCAGCGCTGCTCAAGGCAGGACCATTGTATCCCCCGGCCACCAGCACCTTGGCCGAGGGCAGCAACGTCGCCGTGTGCACGCTGCGTGCGGTGGCGAGGCTGCCCGTAGCCTCCCACGTACCAGGTGTTTGCGCTGGCGCCTTCGTAGCGATCGTTCCAGTTACAGATTGACTCACCCCAGCCAAAGCCGAGAGGAGGCCGACGGAGCAAAGAGCAAAACCGATTAGGACGCGTGAATTGAAGAAGGCGGATCGAGAAGTGGATTTTGTTTTAATAGAGGTTGTTTTCTTTGGGTTTTGAAGCGGGTCGGGAATATCTAGTGGGGCTGGGGTGAGCCACGATTCAGCCGTTCTCACCGGAATGGTGTCAAGCATTATTGGCAGATAATTCTATCGAAAGGCGGCCCCCTCCGCGTCCGTTGATCGCGCGTTGGACGCCGCAGTTTGCGAACTCAAGTCGGAACGGAAAAATCGGTTCTTCCCGCCTACCCGCTTCCAGGTGCCTGAATCCAGCCAGGAAAGTGCGGCCCGAGCCACAAACGCGTGTCGCACCGAAAACTGCGCGCGCTGGGTTGGGAGCCAAAGTTCCCAACCTTCCAGGCTGGCATGGAGCGATCAGTCCTCTCTGCCTATCCGACGCTCGGCGCCTGACGTTAGGCGGAAGCGATATCGGATGAGATGGACGTTTGCGGCGCGTCCTCGTTTCGGCAAGCCCACCAAACGCTCGCGAGGACAGAGACGGTCGTGAGAAGAAAGGCGGAGATCGTAAGCATGGCTGGATTTATTGCCCCTTGGTTTAGCAACGGCCATGCCCTTTGGATGGTACGAGGGCGAACTTCTGGTCTGCATACAAACGCCGTCATCATCTGACACGCTTGTGTCAGCATTTGAGACGACGGGCGTCGTGCCGCGCATTGGCCAGCTTTCGGCGTCCGTTGTGGGATGAGGGAGAAGGCGGGATCACCCGAACCGACTACAACAACGCAGCCTAACGAGATCTCGAATTCTGTGCCCGGAGCCCCGCGCGCCAGCTACGGCGCTGGGGTCAAGGTGATTATCACTGCCGTCGCCGCCAGCATAGCTCACTTGCAGGGTGTTGCGCCCGGCAGTCAGTGTGGAGCCGTTAGGCAGTCGGCAAAGGTCCCGTTATTCGGAAGCGCGGAGGTGTTGCTGACCACCGTCGCCACTTCCCGAGTGAGAGTCGGCCGTGGCCGAGGGGGGCGCTCGGCGCGAGCGCAAACCCGTCCACGTGACGGAGCACCGCGCCGGGGACAAGAAAGATGACCGAGCCGATGGTCAGCGCGATCAGATTACGCAGCCCGAGCATGCGCCGCGGACTTGTCATAGGGTGCAAACCATAAAATAAAGGCGCCTAGCGAATCTTGCCCGGCCCCCAAAGGGCGCGGCCCGGTTTTGCTCCCGTGTGTTCTCCGTCTTTCAGCACCTGCGCGCCATTCACAAAAACGTCTTTCATGCCGACGGCGTATTGGTGCGGCTGCGCGAAGGTCGCGCGGTCGGCAATCGTGGCCGGATCGAACACAACGACATCGGCGAACATTCCTTCCTTGAGGAAGCCGCGGTGATCGAGCCCCAGATTTGTCGCCGGCAAGGCGCTTAACCGTCGCACCGCTTCCCCTAACGAGATTAGCTTTTCGTCGCGTACATATTTGCCAAGGACCCGCGCGAAAGACCCGTAGGCGCGCGGATGCGGGTTGGATTTCAGAAAAACACCTTCGGGCGCTTGCGAGGCTTCATCCGAACAGAACGAAATCCAGGGCTTGGCGATTTCCTTGCGCACGTTCTCTTCCGACATCTCGAAATAAATCGCGTCAATGCGCGATTCGTCCTCCGCGATCAGGTCCATCAGGGTTTCGACAGGATCTTTGCCCCGCATCTGCGCCACTTGGGCGAGTGTTTTTCCGGTCAGCGGTTTTAATTTTTCGGACTTGAAGCCGACCAGCAGAATCCTCTCCGGCGATCCCGCTGATACATAGACATTTTCCCATTCATCGGAATCAACTCTGACTTGCGCGGCAATTTTCTTCCGCGTGGCGGGATCGCGCAGCCGTTTGAACAAAGCCGGGTAACCGCCATCCTCGGTCCATGGCGGCAGGCAGGCGTCGAGCCCCGTGCCGGAGGCGGTATAGGTGTACATGTCTGCGGTTATCTTCAGCCCCTCCTTCTGCGCTGCCTCAATCCGGCTAAGTAACTCATCTTCCTTTGGCCAATTTTTTTCGCCCGCGGCTTTGATGTGATAAACCTCGGCGGGAAGTCCGGCCTCGCGGCTGATCCGGATTAGTTCCTCCAAAGCCTGGAGCAGTTGATTGCCTTCGCTGCGCATGTGCGAAATGTATTTGCCCTGATATTTAGCGGCGACTTTGCATAGCTCGATTAGCTCCGGCGTTTTCGCATAAAAGGCCGGCGGATAAATCAACGAGGTACCGATACCAAGCGCGCCGGCTTCCATTTCCTTGCGCACGAGCGCGCGCATTTCCTCTAGCTGTTGCGGCGTCGGTTGTTTGTCTTCGAGACCGATGACGTATTCGCGAACCGTGGTCGCGCCGAGGAAGGACGCGACATTGCAGGAAACCCCACGCGCTTCCAAGTAGCGCAAATATTCGGAGAGCGTGTTCCATTTGATCTCGTACTTGATATCCCTTTGCTGCCCGAGCGCGCGCTTCTTCATCGTCTCGTTCAGCGGCCCCATCGATTCGCCTTCGCCCATGATCTCCGTCGTCACGCCCTGACGAATCTCACTTTGCGAGCGCCCATCCTGAACGAGCGATTCAGTCGACCAGGAAAGCATGTTGATGAAACCGGGGGCGACGGCGAGCCCGCGCGCGTCGATTATCTTTTTGGCGGGCGCGTTATGAAAATCGCCGACGCCTTCAATGCGATCGCGGCGAATGGCAACATCCGCGACGCGTCCTTCTCCGCCGCTGCCATCGTAAACCGTGCCGCCTTTAATAAGGGCATCTAACTGTTGCGGCGGCGAAGAGGAAGCCTCCTGCGCGCAAACACCCGGACTTATGATGGTAGCGAAAAGGGCGCCGCAAAAAAGCGAGCGGCAGTGATTCAAAAGCATTTTCATTGTTTCATTCTAGTTCTCCTCTCACCAAACTGCTCTCAGCGCTCCCGCTCTTCGGACGCCAGATCAAGTAGGCGGGCGTGCCGAAAAGGACAATACCGAGTCCTATGCCTGCGCGCGCGGGCTGCGCAATAATCGTGTTCAAAACCAGGGCGACGGCCGCCGCGATAAAAAGTAACGGTGTCCAGGGATAACAGGGCACGCGGTAAGGCCGTACGGCTTCGGGCATGCGTTTGCGATATACAAAAATGCTCGCCGCGGCGAGCGCGTAGAAGATCCAACCAATGAAGATGACGTAGGTCAGGAGTTGTTCAAAGGTGCCGGTGATAGCCAGGAGAGCCGACCATAGGGCGCCGGCAATCACGGCGAACGCCGGAGTCTGAAAACGCGGATGCACTTCGGCCAGGCGTTGAAAGAAAAGCCGGTCCCGCGCCATTGCATAATAAACGCGCGGCGAAGAAAGCATCGTCGCGTTTGTCGCGCTGAAGATGGAGACCAGGATCATGATCGCAACCAGCTTCGCCGCCGCCGGACTGACAACATTGGCAACGGCTGTTGCCGCGAGACGATCCGAGCCAGCCACGCCCTGCCCGCCTAAGGCTGCGAGATAACCGAGATTGGCGAGTAGATAAATGCCGACGAGCGTCGCGGTGCCAATGACCAGGCCGCGCGCGAAGTTTCGTTTTGGATCGATCACTTCGCCGGCGTTGTAGGTGACAAACTGCCAGCCTTCGTAAGCCCAGAGGACGCCGATCATCGCCAGCCCCAAACCCGATACGAGCGAGCCGTTGTGTTGTGACCAAAGTGTTGGGCCTGATCCATGAAACCCTTGCCCTAACCAGAGAAGGACGGCACTCATTAATAGGATGCCGAATACTTTCGCCGCCGTCGTCCAGTTTTGCAGATCGGCGCTCGCCCGCGTACCGACCACATTAACCACAGTCACGACGGCAATCAACAAAACGGCGACCAATTTTGCCAGGAGCGGAGTGAGCGGCACTATCTCACCGAGATAGGCGCTGAAAGCGACGGCCAGAGTGGCGACCGAGCCGCTGCTGATGACGAAAAAAAGAGTCCAGCCGAAGAGGAAGGCGGGAAATCTGCCGAAGCAATCGCGGATATAAATGTAGAGGCCGCCGGTTGCCGGTTTCATGGCGCCGAGTTCGCTATAGGTCAACGCGCCGAGTAGCGACAGGACACCGCCGGCGAGCCAGACTAATAACGCCGGGAGGATGAGGCCGTTCACTTGACGAAGCACGGCGCCGGGGACAAGAAAGATACCTGAGCCGATGACCGATCCGATGGTTAGCCAGATCAAATCAAGGAGTCCGAGAGTACGCGGCAGACTTATCATAGGGTGCAAAACCCTCTCATCTTTTACTATGGGTTCAGATTTCAGAAACGTGCCCGGAATTGCTTCTTCATTTCACGGCAATCTGTGCAAAACAATCTCCTCCCCGGCAAAAATAACGAGTGACGTAATGTGGCCGTTGCTGTCCTGGGCAAAGCGAAACGTATGGTCGGAATCTTCCTCGAAAAAGGTGGTCTCAGATTCCGGCGTCATGACTATCCTCTCGCCTAACCCAGTCACTTCGAGACGATCGCCGGCGACGCTGACCTTGGCAGTGACTTTATCCTCAAGTCGATAGTCGCCAGCATAGGAGAGTAAAGTGACAGGAGGCAGTTTCACGGCCGAATGGGCGGGTGAGGCGAGCTCCGGCACGTAGAAGCCGGCAATGTGGTGTGCGATGTAGCCACTCGAGGCACCAGCACGATTGCAGAAGACCGCGACGCTGAGGCGATCATCTGGATAGCGCGCAATGTAGGAGGTGAATCCCTGCCAGGCGCCGCCGTGTTCGAGCAAACGATGACCCGATTTGGTCTTATCCAGGCTCCAGCCAAAGCCATAGGGAGCGGTGCTGCCGTCGTTGAGTTTTACCGGCGTCCACATCTCGTCAAAGCCGGTCTGACTTAGGAGTTTCTTTGCTTCCAGCGCTTCGTCCCACTTCGCAATATCTTCCACCGTGAGGTAGAGGCTCCCATCCGCGGTCGTATTCAGGCTCGGTGCGACCCAGGTCTGATTCTTCAGGCTTCCGTCCTTCAGTTCGTAACCAGCGGCACGGTTGGGAATGATGTCGGTTTCATTGATGATGCGGCTGCTCTTCATCCCGAGCGGGCCGAAAACGCGGCGCTGCAGCAAATCGCCGTAGAACTCGCCGCTCACCTTGTGAATGAGAATGCCTAACGATACATAGCCGAGATTGCTATAGCTCCACTTTTCGCCAGGAGCGGAAGCAAGCGGCTGCGCGGTGATCATCTTGAGCAGCTCATCCTCGCTGTGGTCCTGCTGGAGGGAGAAACTTTCAGGATAATCGCCCAGCCCCGAGGTATGGGTAAGGAGGTGACGCACGGTCATTCCCGACCACGCCGGCGGCACTTTCAGATACTTGGCCACGGGATCATCGAGTGCGAGCTTCCCTTCCTCGACCAATAACATGACTGCCATGGCAGTGAATTGTTTTCCTAACGAGCCCGACTGAAAGACAGTTTGTGGCGTCACGCGAACGCCGTGCTCAAGGTTAGCCATGCCGTAACCCGCGGAGAGCACCACCTTGCCGTCCTGTCGAACCATGACCGCACATCCAGGGATCTGTTTTTTCCTTAGGTAGTAATCGACAAACTGACCTACCTGATCGGATGCCGTGGCGCTCGGCGCGAGCGCGACGGGCGGAGCGGCAAGTGAGTCGGTGCTGACGACGAAAAAAAGGGTCCAGCCGAAGAGGAAGGCGGGAAATCTGCCGAAGCAATCGCGGATGTAAATGTAGAGGTTCATCGCCGGTTTCATCGCGCCGAGTTCGCTATAGGTCAGCGCGTGCTTCTTCAAAGAGGATCTTTCCGTGCATCGCGTGAGGCCGTCCTAACGAACCTTTCCCGGTCCCCAGAGGGCGCGGCCCGGTTTTGCGCCGGTGTGCTCGCCATTTTTCAGGACCTCGACGCCATTGACGAAAACATCTTTCACGCCGGTGGCATACTGGTCCGGTTGTTCAAAGGTGGCGTGATCGGCAACGGTCGCGGGGTCAAACACCACCACGTCGGCGAACATTCCTTCTTGCAGAAATCCGCGATGATCTAGTCCGAGATTAGTCGCCGGCAAGGCGCTGAGTCGCCGGACAGCCTCGCCTAACGAGACTATCTTTTCCTCACGCACATATTTGCCAAGAACCCGCGCGAAAGTCCCGTAAGCGCGCGGATGCGGCTTGGATTTGAGGAAAACACCTTCCGGCGCTTGCGATGCTTCATCCGAGCCGAATGAAATCCACGGCGTGGCGATTTCTTTTCTTACATTTTCTTCCGACATCAGGAAATAGGTCGCTCCGATTCTTGATTCGTCTTCGCTGATCAGGTCCATGATCGTTTCGATCGGATCCTTGCCGCGCATCCTGGCGATCTCGGTCAGCGATTTGCCAGCAAGCGGCTTCAGTTTCTCCGACTTGAAATCGGCGAGGACGATTCGCTCGGGTGAGCCGGCGCCAAGGTAAAGATTCTCCCACTTGTCGCTATCGACTTGCACTTCGGCGTGGATCTTTTTGCGCGTCTCTGGGTCACGCAGGCGCTTGAAGAGCGCGGGGTAGCCACCGTCTTGCGTCCAGGGCGGCAGACAGGCGTCGAGTCCGGTGCCGCCCGCGATGTAGGTATACATGTTGGCGCGAATCGGGAGCCCCTCCTTTCGCGCCGCTTCGATGCGGGTGAGGAGAGAATCCATCTTGCCCCAATTTTTCTGGCCGAGGGCTTTGATGTGATAGACCTCGGCCGGAATGTGCGCTTCGCGCGAGATGCGCAGGAGTTCATCGAAAGCTTCGAGTAACTGATTCCCTTCGCTGCGCATGTGCGAGATGTATTTCCCCTGGTACTTCGCGGCCACTTTGCAGAGCTCGATCAGCTCATCAGTTTTCGCGTAGAAGGCCGGCGGATAAATCAGGGAACTGCCGATGCCGAGCGCGCCGGCTTCCATCTCTTGCCTAACGAGGCTGCGCATTTGCTCGAGCTGGTCCGGTGTCGGCGCCTTGTCTTCAAAGCCAATAACGTTTTCGCGGATCGTGGTGGCCCCGATGAATGAAGCGACGTTGCAGGAGATGCCTCGCGCCTCGAGATAACGCAGATATTCGGAGAGCGTCTCCCATTTGATCTCGTATTTGATGTCCGCCTGTTCGCGCAGCATGTGCTCGCGCACGCGATCGTTCACCGGCCCCATCGATTCGCCTTCGCCCATGATTTCAGTAGTCACACCTTCGCGAATTTCACTTTGCGAACGGCCATCGGCAATGAGTGATTCGGTGGACCAGGAAAGCATGTTGATAAACCCGGCCGCGACCGCGAGTCCGTGCGCGTCGATTACATTCCTAGCCGAAGCCTGCTGATAATTGCCGACCCCGGCGATGCGATCAGCACGAATAGCTACGTCGGCTACTCGTCCTTCATCACCAGTGCCATCGTAAACCGTTCCGTTCTTGATCACGACATCGAAGTCAGGCGGCGGAGAAGGGCTCTGCGCGGCAAGGACGCGAAGCAGCGTGAAGCTAATGATCGTGGCATAACAAAAAGAGCTAGAGAACACTTTCATTTCTTCACCTCGACTGGGCGGAAGAGCAGGTCCTGATAGTCGAAGCTGAAATCGGCCAGCGGCGAGACTGGCTTCATCGTGATGCGCTCGACCTTCCCTTCGGCGTCGAGATTAAAGGTGACGTAAGCAGGCTCGATCGTCTTATCGTCGAAGCGGGTGATGAAGGTCTCATACTGCCAATGATCGAGCGCGCCGCCCATTCGCGGGGTAGACTTAAAGTCGATCGTAAGCTTTCCATTCGCCTCGCCGACCTCGATGTTGCCGTACCACGGATCGGCATAAGTCCCCTTGTAACCCGTGGCTGGCAACGACGGACCGACCTTGGCGGGTTTGGCGGCCGTCGCCTGGTATTGTTTCAAACCCTCAGCCATCTCCTTGCGACCATAGGCGATAAGCTTCTCGGGCCAATCGCCCTTTGGCAGTCCGAGATAGTGGTCGAGTAGCTCATACATCAGACCGCCGATGATGCCGCCGTCCTCGCTATTAATCTCGATCGAGAAACCGACATTCTTTTCGGGGAGCAGGACGACCACGGTCAGGAAGCCAAGCACCGCGCCGCCGTGCCAGACGAGCCTGGCGCCGCGATAATCCCGGACATCCCAGCCCAGCGCATAGGTGTCGAATATCGGCTCGGTTGGCTTGAGCTCGGAAGGCCGCGGCGTGATCGGTTGGAGCAACACTGGCTTCCACATCTGCTCGTGAGCTTCTTCGCTGAAGAGACGCCCGTCGCCTTCGGGAAGCTTGCCGTGCGCAAGCTGGATCAATAGCCAGCGCGTCATGTCTGTGGCGCTGACTGCGAGCCCGCCGGCGGGCGCGGCGTTGCGCGCGAGGTCATCGCGCTCGTCGAGCGCTTCCTGATCGCCCAAGCCCCGCAGCGGTCCATTTATACGAGCGTGGGGTTGCGCGCGGTCCGGCGTGCTAAAGCGAACATTGTCGTCGCTGGCCGAATGAAGCATGCCGGCGGGCTTGAGGATTTGCTCGGCGGTAAATGCTTCCCATGTCTTGCCAGTTACCGCTTCGATAAGCTGCCCGGCAGCCATGTAGAGCACGTTATCGTAGGCAAAGCCATAGCGGAAGCTCGTCGCCGGTTTAAGATAGCGCAGCCGCTTGACTGCCTCGGCTCGGCTGAGATTGCTCCGCGGCACGAACAACAGGTCGCCCTCACCGAGCCCCAGTCCGCTCCTGTGGACGAGTAAGTCGCGGATAGTCATCTCGCGCGTGACCCAGGAGTCATACATCTGGAAGCCAGGCAGGTGATCGATCACTTTATCGTCCCAGCCGATCTTGCCTTGATCGACCAGGATGCCAAGGTCTGCGACAGTGAAGGCTTTGCCGGTCGAGCCAGTGGGGAAGATAGTGTCGGCATCTACCGGCTCCGGCGACCCGAGCTTTCTTACGCCATAACCTTTGGCCAGAGTTACCTTGCCGTTCTCCACGATTGCAATCGCCATACCCGGCACACCCACCTGTTTGCGGAGAGACTCAACCCGAGCGTCGAAATCTGCGGGCGGCGCCGCCAGGACCGTCGAGGCAGATAGGAGCGCAATCGTTAGGGTAAGTCGTTTCATTAGTTTTAGCATCCCTCCTTCTAAGCCAAGTCTCATTTTCCCTATAAGCTAAATTTTGGGATAGCCTTTAGGAAATGCTTGCCTCTACCAACCGCTCAAAGGCATCGCCTCCGCGCATCGGATCGGCGACGGGAAAACCGAGGCGCTCGCTTTCCCCGGCCAGCAGACGCCTGGCCGAGTCGGCATCCAGGTGAGCGGTATTAAGGCTGACACCGGCACAGCGGATCGAGGAGTTAGTGCGGCGACCCAAACGCAGCGCAAGCTCGATCGTCTCTTCGATGCTCGGTAAGGCGTACTCGGGATGTCCCACAATGAAATCGCGACCGGGTTGATGGCAAATGACCACCGCATCGGGTTGACTGCCGTGCAAAAGCGCGAGCGAAACGCCGGCATAGGCGGGATGCGACAAAGAGCCCTGCCCTTCGATCACGTCCCAATGTTCGTTAGGCGCATCCGGACTTAGCATTTCCGCCGCCCCGGCGGCGAAGTCCGCTAGCACCGCATCGATCGGTATGCCTTGCCCGGCAATGAGAATGCCGGTTTGTCCGGTGGCGCGAAAATCCGCGGCGATGCCGCGTGCGGTGAAAGCCCGAGTTAGCGCGAGTGCGGTGTACTTTTTGCCTAACGCACAATCTGTTCCCACGGTCAGCAAACGTTTACCGCTGCGTTTGCGTCCGGTCGCAACCGGGATGTCTGGCGGCGATTGCCGAATATCGATCAACCTGCGCCCGTGGCGCGCGGCCGCGGCCTCCAAGGGAGGCACGTCCGCCAGGCGGGTGTGCATGCCACTAATGAGGTCCAGACCGGCGTGCAACGCTTCCAGGAGCGCAGGGATCCAGGCATCGGGGATAAAGCCTCCTGAATTCGCCACGCCAATCACCAGAGCGCGCGCGCCCTCGGCCACCGCTTGCGCTGGTGTCAGGAACCGCAGTCCGGTTGTGATCGTTGCACCTTCACTGGCATATTCAGCGACGCAACGTTCAGGCGCCCAGTCCCGCAGGCCGAACGCGGTCTTAGCGTAGCTGGCCTCAGTCGTGTCGCCAAGGAAGAGCAAGAATGGCTGAGGTAAGGGGGAAACAACAGGCATGACTGATAACTGTGACATGGACTGGCCCATTGGACTAGCTGCCGAAGGGTATGACAGCAGTGGCGACATTTAGAAC
>JACDGM010000002.1 GCA_013815325.1 Chthoniobacterales bacterium | reverse complement strand
AATTATAACTCGCTTCATCAGACGAACGCCGGCTGCTTCGGACTCTTTGAATGCGTCAACGATCCCGCCGTTGCGGCCGCGCTTTTCACGGCTGCCGCTAACTGGGTTCGCGCGAAGGGACGGAGCGAGATCATGGGTCCGATCGATTACTCAACCAATTACGTCTGTGCCCTCTTGATCGAAGGCTTCGAATATCCGCCGATGCTTCTCACTTCGCACAATCCGCCGTACTACGCGGCTCTCATCGAGTCAGGCGGATTCCAGAAGGCAATGGACTGGTATGCCTGGTGGTTCTCCGAGCCTGAGAAAACCGCGGTGCGCCTGCGCCGCATCGCCGGACGATTCGGTAATAAGCTGGCCGTTTCCATTCGCCCGGTGAACATGAAAGACCCGGCCGGAGAGAGCCGTCGCTTGCGCGAAATCTACAATCAGGCCTGGGAAAATAACTGGGGCTTTGTCCCTTTTACACCCGCCGAGTTCGACCACCTGACGAAAGAGCTGAAACCGATCGCGGTGCCCGAGTTCACACTCATCGCGGAAGTGGGCGACGAGCCGGCCGGTTTCATTCTTTGTGTGCCGGACATCAACGTCGCTTTTAAGAAAATCAACGGGAGACTAACGAGTTATGGACTGCCGATAGGTCTGGCGAAGCTCCTCTATTACAAGAGTCGTATTCGCACCGCGCGCCTTATTGCGCTCGGAGTAAAGCCGAAGTACCGCCGTGGCGGCATCGCTGAGATGCTCGTCCTCCGCATCATTGAGGACGCGATGATCAAACGCGGGTTCACCGGCGAGCTGAGCATGACACTGGAGAATAATCATCTAATCAATCGCTTTCTCATTGCGATCGGCGCGCAACGTTACAAGACTTATCGGATCTACCGGCGCGCCCTAACGACCTAGTGCAGTGCATCACTTAAATCGAGACGAGCGCTGGAGCGCGATGCTCCGTCATCGCGTGTTTGTACTTCGCGCCGACAGAGCGGCGCGCTCCAATCTCACTTCTACTCATAGCTTGCATTAGATGTTGCGCCGAGTCGTCATTTTGGCAGATGACTCCGCGCAGTGGAAGATCGCCGGCTTGCGTCAGTTGGACCGTGTCGCGCTGGAGGTAAAGGAGCTGGCCGCAGCGCGCGGTGAGATCGTGAAATTCATCATCTCATGGTCATCGGATATCCCGCGCGAGAAAAGATTTCTCCCGCGCCATCCTCGGTTGACCCGCCTCGACTTTGTGGAGGCGTCGCCGGAGCGGACCGATCTGTTTCTCAGCACGCGAATCTTTCTGCGTCGAAAGAGCCCGCTCGTCGCCTCCCTTCTCGCCACGATAACGACCGATGGTCCTCAAACCGCCGATGAGATCCGCGCAGCCTGGCGAAACTCAGAGGGACTCGAGGGATGGGAGTACCTGGATGATCCGGCGCAGATCGCGGCCTGCGAAAAACGTTTCCTACGGGGAAGCAGCAAGCCGCAGGATGGATTGGTCTCGAGGTTAATTAATCGTCCGGTCTCCCGCGTGATCACTCGCGTGCTCCTGCGAACGGCGATCACGCCGAGCGGTTGGACGCTGGCGATTTTCATCCTTCCTCTCGCCGGCGCGGGATTCCTAGCCCGCGGCGACTACGGCAGCGTGGTCGCCGGGCTGTTCCTCTTCCAGCTCTACAGCATCGTCGATGGATGCGACGGCGAGATCGCGCGCGCGAAATACCTGGAGTCGGAACGTGGCGCGAAGCTCGACACCTTGTGCGACCTGGTCGGAAACTTACTGTTGGTGGTAAGCCTTGGTTATGGGCTTTCACGCTCCGTCGAAGGAATCGTGGTCGCACTCCTGATCGCGACTAACGAATTGCTTCTTGGCTTGCCGGCGCGGGGCGCGGATGAAGCGTCCAGCAACAAAGGCGATGGCGCGCTTTACCCTCGCCATCGACGGCTGGTCGAGCGTTCCGGCCTACTCTTTTTCGGCGAACGCCTCGCCGGCTGGTTAATCCAACTGACCAAGCGCGACGTCGCGCTGCTCGCCTTCTTCTTCCTCGCGCTGGCCGGGCGGCCCGCCTGGATTTTGCACTTGTTAGGCGCGGTCGCGGCCGGGTGTTCTCTGCTCGCGCTGAGATCATTTTTTAGTCGTTAGGCGCGCCGCCGCTTCTTCGGCCCGGCCGAGCATGCCGCCATCGTCCACATCCTGCCACCAGGCTGCACCGATATCGATCGCCCGCACTTTGCCATCCGCCGCCATCAGACGCACGCCATCGGCGAGGCTGCAATCACCGTTTTGCCTGGCGCGGGCGAGATAAGCAAAGATCTCGAGCGGACAAACGAAAATTCCGGTATCGATGGCGTCGTAATGAGGGAGCGTCTTTCCGATGGCCACGACGCGGTCGTCGTTGGTTTGCACTTTCATCGCGTCGTCGAGATCAAAAATAGAATCGAGCTTGCGATCGATCGCAAGATTGAGCCGCGCGGGGTTCGCCTGCCTAACGAAATTCTCGAGCAACTGCGGTCCGAAAAGATGATCGCCCATGAGCAGGAGAAAAGGGGCCGCAAGTTGCGGCGCCGCGCACAAAAGAGAAACACCGTTCTGCTTTTGCCACTCCGGATTGTGAGTCGGCTCAAGGTGCATACCTTGCGGAAGCAACAGCGCCAATCCGGCCAACAGGGTTTCACTTTCGCTGCCGACGATGGCGTGAAGGGTTGTGATTTCCACCGCGAGCAACGCGTCGAGCACGTAGGAAATAAGCGGACGCCCGAGGATCGGGATGAGCGGTTTTGGTAGCGATTTCCCGGAGGCGCGCAGGCGCGAGCCGGTTCCGGCCATGAGAATGACGGCGTCGGTAATCACGTCCTATATCCCGTAATAGTGTTTCAGCCCCCAAACCCGCACACGCTGCGGCAAGAAGCGAAAAATCAACGTCGCGATTCGCGCCTGAAAAAAATCGCCTACGGTGACGCGCGCCGGCGGATCGGCACGCTCAATCAAACGCAAAATGCGCCGCGCGACCAGATCCGGCGGCGGTGCGCTGCGCATATTGCGATCGATCACTTCCCACGCTTTAGCGAGACGCGTGTCGCCGGAAGGAGAGCGCGAAATGGAGACATTGAAGTTCGTGCGAATGTCGGTCGGCTGCAGATCAACGATCCGGACGCGGTGATCGCGGGCCTCGAGTTGCAGAGAAAAAGTGTAGGAGGCCATCGCCGCTTTGCCGGCATTGTAAAGGGCCATGAAGGGCACCGGGAGCCGGGCAGCCAGCGAGGTGACGTTGATGATGAGCCCGGATTGACGCGCGCTCATCGCCAGCAGAGCAACCCGGCAGAGTTCCATCTGCGCAAAGACGAGAATGCGAAAGAAATCCTCGACTCTTGCGGGCGAGAGCATTTCCGCGGCGTCGAAATGGCCGCTCCCCGCGTTGTTGATCAAGACATCAATCTGTCCAGCCTCGCGCCACGCCGTCTCGAATGCGTGAGTGATCGAAGCGAAATCCGACAAGTCCATCTGCACTGGATGCAGCCGTGCCAGCGTCGGCAGGCGGGACGGATCACGCGACGTTCCCCACACTTCGTGGCCAGCGGCGCACAGTCTCTCGGCCGTGGCCAGGCCGATGCCGGCGCTTGCACCCGTGAGGAAAATCTTCTTCATATGATTTTGGTTCGCTTCCAGTTGAAAGCTCCGAGTTTATCTGCTTGAGAGTCTTCGTTCGCAAGGGCTGGGACGATCTGCCCTTTTGCCGCCTCGCCATGCACCCAGCCTCACCATCCCACTCACTCCGTATAGCGCTCGACGCGCGCTACGTGCGCGAGAAACCGAGCGGCATCGGCGCCTATGTGCAAGCGCTGGTCGAACGGATGCCGGCTTTGAGTCGCAACGATCATTTTCTCTTCTGGGCCCATCGCCTCGCGCCCCGTCCGCTTTCGGTGGCGTCCAACACGTCCGAGGTGACGGTTCGCCCGGGACCGGCATCACCGTGGCTCCTGCTCTGGCCGCAGCGCTACGCCTCTTTCGAGGATATCGATGTCTTTCACAGTCCGCACAACATCCTGCCGCGGCGAGTGCCGTGCGCGAGTGTCGTCACGGTTCATGATGTGATGTCGATCGAGCGACCGGCTTTGCATCTCCAGGGATTCGAGCGCCTCGTGAAGAGCAAATATTATCAACAGGCGGTCTGGCGCGCTCTGCGCGAGGCGACTCGTCTGATCACGGTGTCGCAGGCGACCGCTGATCGTATTTGCGTGCTCAATCCCGGGGCGGCCTCCCGCGTGACCGTGATCCGGCAAGGTCCCGATGCATGCTTCGTGCCCCCGGAAAATTTAAGCGTCGCCCAGGAGCGAGCCGCTCAGCTCACCGGAGCGACCTCTCCCTATCTCTTGCTCGTCGGGGCGAACGCGCCCACGAAACGCCACGCCATGGCGATCGCGGCTTTTGCCGCGGCGGTGCCGGTGCCCTGGCGGCTGGTTCTTCTGCAGCGTCAGAAGGCGCGCGATGGACTCGTTAGGCTGGCGCAACGTCTTCACATTTTGGATCGCGTGGTCTGGCTGTCCGAGGTCGAACGGAAGGACGTGGTCACCTTGATCCAGGCGGCGGGGGCCTTGCTCCAGCCTTCGATTTACGAAGGATTCGGCTTGCCTATGCTCGAAGCGATGGCTTGCGGTTGTCCTGTGATCGCCAGCGATATTCCGCCATTCCGTGAAGTAACGGGCGGCGCGGCCCTCCTTTTTCCAGCGGACGATGTCGGAAAGTTTGGTGCGGCCCTCCGCGAAGTGACGCAGTCTCCGGCGCTCCGCCATTCCCTCAGCCAGCAGTCGTTAGGCCGGGCCCAGGACTTTTCCTGGGACCGTAACTCGCGCGAAACCCTGGACGTTTATCACGAGGCGGCGGCGGCGCGGTCCTGACCGATATGCCTCGCATGCTCGACCCCAAAATCCGGTCTGCGACAAACCACGCGCCCGCGCAGGGCGCGGTCCTCGCGAGGGGAGCGTTCTTCAGCACGCTGGCGTTTCTCGCTTCCAATCTCCGGGCCATCTTCATGCTCTTGGTCGCGCGCCTTCTGGGCAGCGCTGTCCTCGGGACCTTCGGGCTCGCCTGGGCGGCGATGGATTTGCTGAGCAAGTTCGCCACGCTCGGTCTGGACTACAGCGCGATCGCCTTCGTCGCCAAAACCGAAGCGGCCCACGACCCCGTCGGAAGCCGCCGGGTGATGCGGGCGGCGCTCGCGATTTCTGTTGGCAGCGGGATCGGCCTAGCGCTTGTCGCTGCGGTCCTGGTCTGGATCTTCGGCCCCCGTTTCGGTTTGCGGCCGGAACTGGCGCGCGCCGCATCCGTCATGATGCTCGCGATTCCCGGCCTCGCGCTTTATCGCGTCAGCAATGCCTTGTCGCGGGGGATGGCGGTGATGCATCACGAAATCTATTCGCACGGCTTCACGGAAAGCTTGGGAACGGCAGCTGCGCTACTCGGGGCGCTGGCCTTGGGAATACGGGATCTCGCGCCAGAAGTCGCGGCCATCGCAGGGACGCTGGCTTCCGGGTTGGTCGCATTTTTTCTCGCACGCCGTTTGTTCGCGAGCGCGTCGCGCGCCGCCCCCCGGCAGGAAGGCGATGCTCTCGTGCGCAAGCTTGTCCAGGCTTCCGCGCCGATTGCACTCTACGACTTGCTCAATCTGGGAGTGATGCATATCGACGTCATCATGCTTGGGTGGTTCGTGGGGCGGGCTCCGGGAGTGACGCTCGAGACACTCGGGATTTACGCTGCCGCCGTGCAGCTCGTCGGTGGTCTCCGGAAAGTCGGCGGGGTCTTTGTCCCGATCTTTACCCCGGTGGTGGCGCGCCAAATTTCTTCCGGACAAATGCGCGCCGCGGAAGAGAGCTACGGCTACCTCGCTCGCTGGATGCTGGCCATTCTCCTGCCGGCGCTCATTGTGCTCGCGCTGGCCGGAGGCGGGATCATGACCATTTTCGGAGCGGCCTTTTATGGAGGAGGCACCTGGGTCCCCATCATTGGCGCGGCCTGCGCAATGAACGCTTTCGTCGGCCTGGGCGAGACGATTCTCATGATCGAGCGGCCCGGAATTAATCTTTTCAACTCAACCATCGCCTTCGTGTCCGCTGTCGGGCTCAACCTCATTTTCATTCCCGCTTTTGGTCCGCTGGGTGCGGCGCTCGGGATGCTCGTGCCCTATTCGATTCAGGGGGTTCTGCGCGGAGTGGAAATATCCTGGCTCTTGAAATGGCGCTGGCCCTGGCGTGCCCTGCTCAAGCCCTGGCTCGCTGCGCTGATTCCGTTGCCCATCGCGTTAGTCGCGCGCCTCTTTGCCCGCGGCATCATCTGGGAGTTTGCCGCCGCGGGCCTGTACCTCGCTGGCTATCTGCTCGCGTGGCGGGTGATCGGTTTGGAACGCGGAGATCGCGACGTCCTCGATCATCTCTTTGCACGGTCTCAACCCAACCACCCCCAGTGCGAAAAGGTAAACATGCAGTAAGCGGCTATGCCTCCGGAAACGATCAGGTAGGTGCGGTTGAAGGTGTCGTTCAGCCCTAACAAAGCGAGCGCGATCACGATTGGGAAAATCACCACCCCAAATCGCGGGATGGACGTCAGATACCCCCAGGAGGTGATGAAGATGACCGTGAGGACGGCATAGACAGCGTAGCTCAAACGCAAGCGCAAAGCGGCAAAGATCGTTAGGCAGAGAAGGGCCAGGGTGAAGACCAGATCGAGATAAGAATCGTGCGTCCCTTTACCCGCGTGGGGACGTTGGAAAAAAGTTCCGAGTGTGACCCAGGGCGGAGTAAGAGTACGGGACCAGCTCTTTATGGCTTCGACCTTGAAGATCACAAACCAGTCGCCGAAGCGCCATTTGAAAAACGCCATGTGAGCGGCCACCGCGGCCGGCGCCAGAAGGAAGGCCAGGCAATCCAGCTTGATTTGTCGCCATTGAAATTTCTTCTGCTGCAGGTACTCAAAGCCGAGTGCGATAGCGACTAGCCCGCCAGGCGCACGGCCTATGGCAGCGAGAGCGGCCAGGAGTCCAGCCAGAAGCCATCGCCCGCGCCGGGCCTGGTAGAAAGCGCCGAGAACACAAGCGAGATAAAGGGACTCCGAGTAGAAGGCGGAGAGAAAGAGAGTGGTCGGGAAGAGGCAAAGATAAAGGACGGTGCGCGCCGCCATCGCGTCGTCATAGTCCAGCCGAACCAGCCGGTTCAAGCAGACCAATGAGAGCAGAAGCGATCCGTTCGAGAGAAGTATGCCGAGCAGGAGCCATCCAGCATCGCTCCGCAATGGAAAGATATAATGCAGGGCACGCACCGCGCACGGGTAGAGCGGGAAGAAAGCAACGTTCGATTCCTTGCCTGGCGTAAACTCGTAGCCATTCTTCGCCACCGAGAGATACCATTCGCTGTCCCAGCGTGACCACATGTTGACCAAGGGGTGAGTATCCGCGGAGAGCTGGCCCTTGATCGGACTCATCATGTGATTGATTCCCACTTCCCATTTGTGGGTTCTGAACGGTGTTTTCACCCAGTGAAATCCGGCCCAGGCCACCACGATGAGCAGGAGCCGGGTTGCGGCGAAGGGAACCAGGACATCCCGGACGAGCCACCTTCGGCTGGGCTTCGCGTGCACCTCGTCCGCCACCCGATGAAATTGAAGTACGCTCATTCCCAAGGGTTTCGCGAAAATTCCGTCATGACTGATCGCCTAACTAACGGTTCGTGCGTCGCGGCCGCGCGCATGGCTGCCCACGATTACGCCGTCCTGCATTTCGTGAATCCAGTCGCACGCCTCCGCGATCGCCGGGTTGTGCGTCACCAGGAGTAGCGCTTTGCGCTCGTCGCGCACAATTTTCTGGAGCAAGCGAAAAGCGCGCGCGGCATTGGCGGTGTCGAGATTTCCTGTCGGCTCGTCGGCCAAAATGACCAGCGGATCGTTCGCCAGCGCACGCGCGATCGCCACCCGCTGCTGTTCGCCGCCGGAAAGATGCCGGCTCGGACGGCGCAGTTTTCCTGCGAGTCCGACCTCGTCGAGCAGTTTGGCGGCCCGCTCGAGCATCGCC
This sequence comes from Chthoniobacterales bacterium, assembly GCA_013815325.1. Lineage (GTDB taxonomy): Bacteria > Verrucomicrobiota > Verrucomicrobiia > Chthoniobacterales > UBA10450 > Palsa-1392. The sequence goes on along the minus strand of JACDGM010000002.1, from coordinate 84,516 downwards.
TCTTCCGTTAGGCGACCGAGCCGGCGCATCGGGATCATGACGTTTTCCTGCGCCGTGAAATCCTCCAGCAGAAAATGAAATTGAAAAATGAAACCGAGGAGCTCATTACGCCGCCGCGCCAATTCGTCATCGGGCAGTTGCGCGATGAGATGACCGTCGATCGTTAGGCTGCCGCCGTCCGCGTGATCGAGCAACCCCAGGATATAGAGGAGCGTGCTCTTGCCACAACCCGAGGCCCCGACGACCGCGTGCACGCTGCCCGGCTCGAGGTCGAGCGACACACCGCGCAGCGCGTGGACGCGGGAGTCGTCCTCTCCGAGGTAGCGCTCGAGATCGCGGCAGCTCAACCAGATTTCCGCGCTCATCGAGGCTGGACAGGATTTACAGGATTAACAGGATTTTCCGAGAAGAGGAACCGGCGAAGCCGCTTTTAAATCCCGTTAATCCTGTCTGCTCTTCAAACGTCTGCGCGGCTAAGAGTCGCGCTCGCCGCGGATAAATTCCTCGACGCGCTGGTACGCCTCGTCGTCGGTCATTTGCACCGCCGGATGCTTGGAAAAATAAGCCGACGCGGAATGGAGGACGCCACCTTTCCCGCGATCGAGAGCGAGCTTGCAGCAGCGAATGGCGTCGATCGCCACGCCCGCGGAATTAGGCGAATCCTCGACCGAAAGTTTGAGATCGATCTCCATCGGCACGTCGCCGAAAAGCCGGCCTTCCACCCGAATGAAACAAATCTTGTTGTCGTTCTGCCAGGGAACGTAATCGCTCGGCCCAATATGAATGTCGTCGTCAGCGAGACGCGCGCCGATGACCGATTGCACCGCCTCGGTCTTGGAAGTCTTCTTCGAGGCGAGCCGGCTCCGGTTGAGCATGTTCAGGAAATCGGTGTTGCCGCCGGTGTTGAGCTGATAGGTGCGCTTTACTTGCACGCCGCGCTTGCGGAAGAGATCGACGATCGTGCGATGCAGCACCGTCGCGCCCATTTGCGCTTTGATGTCATCGCCGACGAGCGGGAGATTTTTTTCCTCGAACCGCTTCGCCCAAACCGGATCGCTCGCGATGAAGACCGGGATGTTGTTGACCAGACCCACGCCAGCTTCGAGCGCGCAGCCCACATAAAAACGCGTCGCCTCCTCCGAACCAACCGGGAGGTAATTCACCATGATTTGCGCGCCGGATTCGCGCAGCTCTTGGATGATCCGTTCGCGGGTCGACTCTTTCTCGAGCGGCAGAAAGGTGCGGGCCGGATCGTAGCCGCTCATGTGCGCGCCCACGCCGTCGAGCACGCAACCCATTTTTACAATCGTGCCGGTCTTCGCGATTTTGTCGCAAAAAACCTTGGTGCAATTCGGCGGAGCAAAAATTGCTTCACTGACATCGAACCCGACTTTGCGCCGATCGATATCAAAAGCGGCCACGACTTCGATGTCGTTAGGCGAATAAGGGCCGACCTCCTCGTGCATGAGGCCGACCGAGGAACCGTTTCGCGGCGCGCTCCCATAGAAGCTAATCCCCTGCACCAGCGAGCTGGCGCAATTACCGACACCGATAAGTGCGATGGGGATTTTACTCATGCGAAGCGCCAACCTTGCCGCACCCGCACCCCGGGGGCAAGGTGCAAAAGCGATTGCCTGGCAAAGGGCCTGAAAGGCACAAAGATTTTTGAGTTTCGCTTCCTCTGTGCAAAGCATCCGTCGTCACCTGTGTGACCTTTGCGAACTTTGTGCGAGGAATTTCCCAAAACCAAAAGCGCGCGGGCAAGGGATTTTAGTTGCGCAAAGAAGAGGCGACATGGAAAAAAATCCATGCGACCGATCCTTCGCCTCGCGCTCTGCGCGCTTGTCGCTTTGCCTTCGGTCGCGCGCGTGCGGGGCGCTCCCCGCTATACGATTGACGATCTCGTTAGGCTGGCCCAGACGCAGAACCCAGAGATCGCGATCGCGCGCAAGAAGATCCAGGCCGCGCGGGGCGGTCAGATCGAAGCGCGTGCAGGTTACCTGCCCTCGGTTATTTCCGATGGACTTTATCGCCGGCGTGAACGCGCGGAATCTTCACGTCTGCGCCCGGATGACTACAGCACGTCGCTCCGTGTGGTGGAAAATCTCTACACTGGGGGCGCGACCAGCAACCAGACAGCGATCGCCCGCCTTACGCTGGCGAAGCAGGACGACGAGCGGCAGGTGGTAACCGATCGCGTGACGATGGATGTCCGTCTCGCCTTCTACGAACTGCTTCTGAATCGGGAAAAGATCCACCTCCGCGAAGAATCGGTCGCTGTCCTGCGCGGCGAGTTAAAGAGCGAGCGTGAACGCTTGAGCGCGGGAACAGTCGGCCCGCTCGACGCGAGCCGCGCGGAAGTCGCGCTGGCCAACGAAGAGCCGGAGCTGATCCAGGCGCAGACCGATCTGCAAAATTCCTACCTGCACTTGAGCGATCTCTGCGGCTTCGAGAGCCGTGCCTCCGGCGAGCGGCCATTCGAGGCCGTTGGCAGTTTGCAGTACGAGCCGCGCCACCCGGATTTGAATGCCGCACTCATGCGCGCACTGACCGATCGGCCCGAAATCCGCTCGGCGCAAAAGGACGTGGCAATCGAGGAGAAACAGTTGGAAGTCGATCGCAGCGCGACCCGTCCCCATGTGCAATTTTTCAGCGGCTACGAAGCCTACAGCGAACGCGACCCCAACGTCGGCCCGGAGTTCAATCACGGCTACGTCGTCGGCCTCAACGCCACCTGGAATCTTTTCGACGGCTTCGCCACGCGCGGCCGAATGGATGCGACGAGGGCGCGCCGCGACGGTGCGCTGCTCGCGCTCAAAGCCGTAAAGCTCGGGATTGAATCCGAGGTGCGCAGCGCGTTTCTCGATCTGCAACAAGCCGAGAGCGTGCTTCAGGCGCAGGCTCAAAATGCGCGGACCGCGGACGAAGCACTCGGCTTCGCGCAAAGCAATCTCGCCGCCGGGCTCGGAACGCAGCTCGATATTTTGCAAGCCGCCGGCGATGTGACGCGGACGCGCACGACGCGGTTGAGCGCGATCTATCTTCACAACGCCGCCTTGGCGCGACTCGATCGCGCGTCTGGCGGAGATTCGCCGCGTGCGGTCCAGCCTAACGACGAGCACGCGGAGGATCGAGTTTTCCAGGCGGTGCGGCCCCCTTCGAGTCTTGATGGCAAGAAATGAAAACCTGGTTGTTCGCCATCCTTGCGTTCGCCCTCGTTAATCCCGAGCTCGCCCCAGGTTTGACCCTGGATACCGCGCTCGCGCGCTCACTCGAAAAAAATCCGCGCGTTCTGCAAGCCAGGACCGCGGTCGAACAAGCCGCCGGTCAGCGCCTCGTCTTTCGTTCCATCGCGCTGCCCAACGTCGCACTCGCGGTCCCTGCGGGAGCGCAGGGCGGCGCTCGCGCCGGGCAGGATTCGACCCAGCCGTTCGCCTTCGCGCAAGGGAATTTCCGGCAGCCGCTTTTTCAGGCGGCGATTCCGGCTTCGTTGCGCCGGGGCGATCTGGAAGTGCTGATCGCTGCTCAGCAGTTGAACGTCGCGGTGGTCGAGCAACTGCACCTGGCGCGGATCGCATTTTACACCGCTCTTTACGATCGATCGCTCGAAGAGTTGGGACGATCGCAACGCCAGCGGCTCGACGAAAATATGCGCAGCGAAGAGGCGCGCTATGAAGCCGGCACGGTCAATCGCGGCGCGCTCGCCGCCGCGACATTGCAGGCGCGCGAACTCGATCCGCAAATCGAAGATGCCCACCGCGCCTACGGCGCCGCCGTCCTGCAACTGGCGAGCGCGACCGGCGGCGATCTTGCCCCCGGCGCGGTGCTGCCTTCGCCTCAAGGAACGCTCGATTTCGTGCGCGCGGATTTTTCTCTCGAAAGTGAGATCTCGGCCGCGCTCGAGCGCCGCGCCGACCTCCGTCTTGCGCGGCTTCTCGTTAGGGCAGCACGCGAAGATCAGCGCATCGTGGCGGCCGGCTATTACCCGCGCCTCGATCTTACCGTCTTCGGCCGGTACATCCCCGCGACCAATCTGCGCCAAGCCAGCTCCGGTTCCGCGCAACGGTCCGACGACATCGTTTCCTCCGAGATCAGCCCGGGCGCGGGCTACACCTGGCGGGTCATCGATAACGGCACAGTCGGCGGCGCGACGCTGCGGCAGCGATCGCTGCGCGAAATAAACGAGGTGCAGTTGCAAAAGCTGGAAGCGAGCGTCGTGCGGGAATTAGGCAGCCTGCAAAATAATTTTCGCGCCATCGCCGCGCGCCATGATTCGCTGGTCAAAGCCATCGATGTGGCGGAGAAAAATGTGGCCGTGGTCGAGCAGAGCTGGCAGCAAGGACTCGCCTCGCAATTGGAATTCCGCACCGCGGAAACCGATCTGCTCGCGACGCGCCGCGGGTTGCTCAACGCGGCCTACCAGCAAAACGTGGCGCTGGCCGAATGGGATCGCGCGGCCGGCCGCTATTTTCAATTCTCGGACGCGAACGCCGCCAGCGTGCATAATTCAAAACGTTGAATCCGCGAATTTCGAAACGCACGCTCTGGATCATTCTCGCGCTGGCCGTGCCGGCCTGCGTCTTGATTTTTTTCTGGTCGCGTCCAGTTGCCGAAGTGGAGCGAGTGACGCGCGGCACGGCCATCTCTGCGGTTTATGGCACGGTGCGGATTGAGCCGTCGTTTGTGAATCATGTGCGGGCACAGAACGCCGGCTTCATCGAAATGGCCGAGCCACTCGCGGCGGGACGCGGGGCAATCGGCAAACAGGTGAAGAAAGGTGAGCTACTCGCCTCGATCACCGATGAAAGCACCGCGCGCCAGCTCAGGCAAGCACAAGCCGATCTGCAAGCGGCGACGGAAAGCGCGCGTCTGGATTTACCCTCATCGGAGCCGCTGAAAATCGCGGAAGGAAACGTGGAGCGGCTGAAAAAATTGGCCGGGTTGAGCAACGTCCCGGCGGTCGAGTACGAGAAAGCGAAAAGCGAGGCGAACCGTTTGCGCGACGCGCTCAAGACGGAGCGGATCGAGCGCGAGCGCAATCTCGAAGCGCTCCGAACTGCCGTGCAAAAGGCCGAAGCGCAAATGAAGAACACCGAAATCCGCGCGCCGATGGATGGCATTCTCTCCGGGCTGCGCGTGATCGACGGCGAGCTGATAGCCGATGGCAACGAGCTGCTCACGGTTTCGTCCCGCAAGAATTATGTGCGCGGCGAGGTAAACGAAGAGGACGTTGGCGAAGTGAAAGCCGGGATGAAAGCCAGCCTGCAAATGTATGCGTATCGCACGCGTCAATTCGCCGCGACGGTCTCATCCATTCTGCCGGCGGCCGATCCCGAGACGCAGCGTTATACGGTCGTGCTCGAGCTGGAAAATCCGCCGAAAAATCTTATGGCTGGGATGACCGGCGAGATGAACATCATCACCGGCCGCCACGAGAACGCGCTCCTCGTGCCGTCGCGCGCGTTGCTCGTCGATCAGGTTTTGGTCGTGGCCCACGGCATGGTGGAAGCGCGCACCGTCGAGGTCGGTTATCGCACGCTCGATTTTGCCGAGGCGCGATCCGGTCTGAAAGAAGGCGCGCACGTTGTCGTGACCGATCAGGATCAATTGCGCCCGGGCCAATTCGTTAGGCAACGCCTCGTCCACTCCGATCAGCCGGGCCCGCGACGGTGACGCCACCGCTCTACATCGCGCTCCGTTTTCTCGGCCACCGCAAACGCGCCTTTTTCCTCAGCCTCGGCGGAGTGGTTTTCGGCGTGGCGATTTTCATCTGCACCCAGGCGCAGACCCAAGGCTTCGCGAAAAGCTTCATCGATTCCACCCTCGGGAGCAACGGCGCGCTCGTGCTGCGAGCGCGCGTGCAAACCCTCGAGGGTACGGCCGCCTTGCCTTCTCTGCCCGTGCACCCGCCGCATCGGCGTCTTTTCGAAGGGGTCAACGACGCAGCGGAGGTCATGCGCGTGAGCCGGCGTTTTTCCAATGTGGTCGCTTGCTCACCCGTTCTCCGCGGCACGCTCAGCGCCCGCGCTGGGTTCCAAAACGGGACGGTCGATCTCTTCGGGATCGATCTTGCCCCGCATCTGCAAACGACCAATCTAGGTCAGCAAATCGAGACCGGAAGCCTGGACGATTTCCGCAACAACCCGAACTCGATCGTCGTCGGCTCGCGGCTGGCGGACGCGCTTCAAGTGGTCCCCGGCGATTCCGTGCAACTGCTCTCGCCCGACGGCGAATATCGACGCTTCGTCGTCGCCGCGACCGCGCGCAGCGGCGTGGGCGTGGTCGATGCCGTCCGCATCTATTGCCACGCAAAAGTTGCGCAGAGTTTACTGAAAAAACCGTACACGACTTCGCTCATCATTTACAAACTGCGCGACCCGGAGCGCGCGCCGGCGTTGGCGGCGCGTTTTGAGACGCTCTTTGGGCACGAGACGGAAAGCTGGCAAGAACGCGAAGAGGCCAACCTGCAATTGTTCCTCACCATCCGGCTCTCGGCGGCGATCACTGTCTCGCTCATCATCCTACTCGCCGGCTTTGGTATCTTCAATGTCCTCACCATGACCGTGCTCTCGAAGGTGAAGGAGATCGCCATCCTGCGCTCGATCGGCTATCGGCGCCGCGACATTTCCTCGATTTTTCTCTGGCAGGGCGCGATGATCGCGGGCGCCGGTTCATTAGTCGGCTGCGGCGCGGGGGCGCTTCTCACGCTGGGCGTCGCTCATATCCCGATCAGGGTGCGGGGATTGATTTATGCCAATCATTTTCTCGTCACTTGGGACTGGCGCCATTATCTCTGGGCCACCTTGCTCGCCCTCGTCGCGGTCGCGATCGCCAGCTACGTGCCGGCCCGCCGCGCCGGTTTGCTCTCGCCCGTCTCGACGCTGCGTGGAACGAGTGGATAGCTCTGTCGCAATCGTGCTCGTGCTCGATTTCTTTCCCGCAGACGAGGCCGAGGAGGAGGAACCGATTGCCGGTTAAGGAGAGAACCCGGTGAACGTGCTGCCTAACGAAAAGAAATCGACGCCTCCCTGGCCTTGGTGGCTCGCGGGCGTTCTCCTTTTCCTCTTCGCACTCGCGGCGGATCTCGCCTGGCGCCTCGGTCCGGAGCTGCTCAACCGACGAAATTATCAGCCAACGCTCGACCTTGTTTCCCCAATCGAGTTAGCCGCGCTCCCGACCGCAACCCGTTTTGATTTTCCGCTCGGCACCGAGCATGGCGCGATGGCATACAACGCCCAACCGTTCACCGAAAACAACCATCTCGGCGATGACTTGAACGGTATCGGCGGGGAGAACAGCGACTTGGGCGATCCAGTCTATGCCGTGGCCGACGGCCGCGTCATTTTCGCGCGGGAGGGCGGACCGGGCTGGGGCAATATCATCATCATCATCCACGCTTACCCCGAAGCGGGCGTGCGCAAATATGTGCAATCCTATTACGCGCACGTGCAGACGATGCTCGTGACGCCGGCTCAACAAGTCCGCCGCGGGGAACAGATCGCAACGGTCGGGACCGCGGGTGGGAAATATCTGGCGCATCTTCATTTTGAGATGCGCGAATTCATCACGCCTTTCGTCGGCGCTGGTTATCGCAAGGATACGCGCGGATGGATTAACCCGAGCGAGTTCATCCGCGCGCATCGCGGCGCGGCTGATGACGATGTCGGGCGCGCCGTCGAATAGCTGCGATCATCTCGCCGCCGTCGCGGGATAGAAGTAGAGCTTCTGCTGCCCGAAATCGACGATCGCGCCGTTACTTCCCAGGATGTCCATGCCGAGCGACCCGATAACCGAAGCGCCCAGCCACGACGCGGACCTGCGCAGCCTGATGTTAGGCGCACGCACGGTCGCAGCCGTTGCAGCCGGGCTGAACCGTAGCCGCTGTTACGCAGCGGTTCGAGGGTCACGTTCTGTGCCGAAGCCGACGGCGCGCTAAATGTTGCCGCCGCGATGACGAGCGCTGGCGAGACGCATTTTGCCCAAAGGAGAATGCCTCGGAATTTCTGCGCTGCTGTTTTCACGAAAAAAGAACACTCTACTGCGCCTCGTCGGTTGGTTTTTTCTACGCGCCTCGTCCGGGGCACGAGCTATTTCTCCAGGTCGAGCGCGCGCCAGAAATACCACGCAACCACCGAACGATACGGCCGCCACTTCTCGCCGATGGCAAGCAGCTCCTTCGGCGTCGGCGCCACCTTCTTGCGGAAAGTTTTCGCATAGCCTTTGCGCACGCCCAGATCGTCCACCGGCCAGACGTCGAGGCGGCCGAGGTGAAAGAGCAGCAACATCTCCACCGTCCAACGGCCGATGCCGCGCACACTCGTTAGGCGGGCGATGATTTCTTCGTCGTTCATGCGGGAGAGCGCGCCATGTTTCGGCACCGTGCCGTCGAGCGTTTTCGCCGCGAGATCTTTAAACGCGGCGATTTTGTTGCGAGAAAGACCGGCGCCGCGAAAAATTTCGTCCGAAGTGGCGAGAATGAGCTCAGGCGAGAACCATTTGCGCCCCGGATAAAGCGCCCGCACGCGGCCGAAAATCGTTGCGGCCGCTTTGCCGCTGAGCTGCTGATAGGCGATCGATCGCGCAAGCGCATCCAATGGCCTAACGACTCTACCAGGCTCGACCGTAAAAGGCCCGACGCGGGCGATCAGCACCGCGAGTTTCGGATCGCGCGCCGCCAGCTCTTGCTCCGGGCTGAGCGACCCGCGCGTCATCGCGAGCGGCGTCGTCCAGCACGGCGCTGGCCGGCGCCGCGAAAATCTTCGCGGCGCGGCGCCGGTCCGCGGCGAACGTCGTTAGGCAATCTGGGGCGCTGCTCCCCGCCGCGCTCTTCGCGCGGCGGCGCGGCGGCGTTGTAATCGAAACCCTCGGCGCGTTTGCGCACGATCCCGCGCCCGATGAAGCGCTCGAGCGAACGCAGCGGCCCCTGATCCTCTGGCGTGACGAAGCTGATCGCGTCGCCCACCGCATGAGCGCGGCCGGTCCGGCCGATGCGATGCACATAGTCCTCCGAGTGCATCGGGAAATCGTAATTCACCACGTGGGAAATGCCGTCCACGTCAATCCCGCGCGCGGCCACATCGGTCGCGACGAGGACGCGGACCGCACCCGATTTGAAATCCTTCAACGCCCTAAGCCGCTGACTTTGCGAGCGGTTCGAATGAATTGTTCCGGTCTTGATGCCGCTGCTCTCGAGACGCCGCGCGAGGCGGTCGGCGCCATGTTTCGTGCGGGTAAAGACCAGAACCGTATCGAGCTCTTCATCGGCCAGAAGATGTTGAAGCAAGGCCGGTTTCAAATGTGGACGCACTTCGTAAACCAGCTGGGTCACCGTCTCCGCCGGGTTGGCCCGGCGCCCGATCTCGATCACTTTAGGTGAACGCTGGAACTCATGCGTGAGCGCTTCGATTTCACGCGAGAGCGAAGCCGAAAAGAGCAGCGTCTGGCGTTTCGCGGGCAGCGCCCTAACGATCTGCCGGATGGGCGGGAGAAAACCCATGTCGAGCATTCGGTCGGCCTCGTCGAGGACGAGAAATTCAACGCCGGCAAAATTTGTCTGGCGCTGTTCCATCAAGTCGATCAAGCGCCCGGGCGTCGCCACCACCAGTTCGACGCCGGAGCGGAGCGCCTGGATTTGCGGGCGCTCGCTCACGCCGCCATAAACCGTCGCCATCCGCAAGGGCAGATGCCGGGCATAGTCGCGCACGTTTTCCTCAATCTGCACTACCAGTTCACGCGTTGGCGCGATGATCAACGCGCGCGTCCCGGGCCGCTGATTTTCCCTCGTTTGCCTAACGAGGTGAGTCAGGATGGGCAGAACGAAGGCGGCCGTCTTGCCGGTGCCAGTCTGCGCGATGCCGATGACATCGCGCCCCGCCAGCACCTCGGGAATGGCGGCGGTCTGGATGGGAGTCGGTTCGGTGTAACCAGCTTCCTGGATGGCTTTGAGAATGCGGTCCTCGAGACCAAGGGAGCGAAATGGCACAGGCGCGGACTATCGGTTAGTCAGGCCGAAAGGCACGCCTTCTTTTGCCGGCTGGCAGGATCAGCCGACGGTCCGAATCATTCCCGACAGAATAAACTTGCGGCCAGCGCCGTCCCCTGTTCAGCATGCGCGCCTATGAAGATATTTGCCGCACTAATACTTCTCGTTATGCCAATGGCCTTCGCTCAGTTACCGGAGCCTCGTCCCAAGCCTGAAGGTGCGCATGGCCTGAAAGAAATCGAAATCGACGTCAGTGTGAGTCGCGGGAACGAGGCCGAGACCGCGGTGGCCGTGAACCACGCCAATCCGCTGCAAATCACGACCGTCTCCAACGTCGAAGCGAACGCGCTCTTTCACAGCTGGAGCACCGACGGTGGCCGCACCTGGCAGCATAACATGATCGCCAACGGCGACTCGTTAGGCTTCGCCTGCTGCGATGCGCAACTCGCGTCCGACGATTTTGGAAATATTTTCCTCACCTATCTCTCGTCCGATATCTCGATCAAGATGGCGATTTCGACCGATGGGGGCGCGACGTTTCAGCCGCTCGCGTTTCTTACCTCGCTGCCCTCCGGCATTCCGGTGATGCCTTGGAAAAGTCTGGCCGCCATCGGGCAATCGGTCGGTGGAGATCAGCCTTCGATCGCCGCCGGCGCGGACAGCGTCTGGATTTCGTGGACATCTTTTGACGGGACCATCCAGGCGAGCGGCGCCGCGGTCACGGGGCTCGGTCGGGTCGGCGCGTTCTCGCCTGCGCAGAAAATCCCGGGAGCAAATCGGGCCGGTGATTACGGGGATACGGCGGTCGGCCCCAATGGCCAGGTCTTTATCGTCTTTCAAAATCCGACTGGCGGCGAAGGTCCGGCAACCATCTTCGGCACGCTCGATCCGGACGGCCTCGGGCCGCAAGGTTTCGGAGCCGCCCAAGTGTTGCAGACGACCAACGTAGGCGGATTTGATTACATTCCCGCCCAATCCGGGCGCTCGATTGATGCCGAGGCCGGGCTCGCGTGGGATCGCACGGGCGGCCCGCACAACGGCCGGCTTTACTTCATCTATGTCTCGGAGCAGCCGGCGGAGAGCAACGATACCGACATTAATTTGCGCTACTCGGATGATAACGGTGCAACCTGGAGTGACTCGGCGCGAGTGAATGATGACGTCGGGAGGAACAGCCAGTTTAACCCGAAGATTTCGCTCGATCCCACCACCGGCAAGATCGCGATCGCATGGTATGACGCCCGCAACGATGCGGGTGACAACGGTCGCGGCGACACCAACGGCGTGCCTAACGACGATACCCTGATCTACGCCACGGTAAGTAGTGATGCCGGCCGCACCTTCGAGCACAACGTCCGGCTTTCGCTCGCGGCCTCGAACGACAACGACGCCCGCAGCGGGGTGGACTACGGCGACTACAGCGGCTTCGCCTATTATGGCGGCAGGTTCTATTTCTCCGCGGCCGATAACTCGAACGCCACGGGCGATAACCCCGACGGGACGTTGAACATGTTCGATCTCGTCATCGCGCCAGTGAAGGTGCGCTGACGGAAGAGCCGGCAATCGTTAGGCTGGAAACCACGGCGACTGCAACTTCGTTAGGCAGCGATCGAATCTTCACGCGCGAGCACTTCGATGGCGTGACGCAGCTCCTCGACATCGAACGGCTTCGAAAGCATCAGATCAACGCTCAGCTCTTCATAGGCATGGACGTTTTTCTCGTTCAGGTGCGCCGAGAGCACCGCGATTTTGCCTCCAAAATGATGGGCGCGAAGCTCGCGCACCAGTTGGAGCCCGGTCACTTGAGGCATTTGGTGATCAGTTATAACGACATCGAATGGCCGCGAAGCCGCGGCGATTTTCTCCAGCGCTTGCGCGCCGTTGCAGGCAGTTGTCACCCGGCAGGATGGACCGCAAAGCACCAACGCCAGGAGTTGCGCGACGGCCGTCTCATCTTCGACGGCGAGGATTTTTAAACTTTCCTTCATACTCACCGCCAGGGTAGCAAGACTCAGGCCGTTCCCTAACCCGACGGGGAGGCGGCCTCCTCAAGGCACGTGCTGCGCATCGCGAAGAGTTCGGCGCCGCCATTCCATCGCGACGAGCGCCAGGATCGTGAGCAGATCGCTCGAGATGTGCGTCACCTTCACGCTCGTCCAGCTGGCTGGCGTGAGGGTCGGTTCGAGCAGCGCGCGCGCTTGCATCGGGTTAGTCGTCGCGCCGCCGTTGGCGTCGAATTGCTTGATCGCGTCGAGCAACGCGAAACGCTGTGCCGTCACGTCGTGTAACGCGCCGAGATTTTCGTAGGCGAAAAGCGCGAAGAGCACGCAGGCGATCAACGTGGTCACGGGCGCGTGATGCTTGCGCAACGAGGAAAAGGCGAGAATGCCGCCGACGATAATGACCTAGAGGTTCCAATATTCTTGCGTGGCATTGGAGCGCTCGAAATAGAGTTGAATAAATTGATCGTAGTTCATGATTGATCGCCCATTTCCAGTCGGCTGCCGTTCGGCTTCTCCCACGCCAAGCGGTAATAGAGGTGCCGTTTCCACGACGGCGAGTGCCCCGAGATGGAGTTGATCTCAAGCGGCGTCGGCCAGCTCAACACGCTGCGCTCGACGCTAAACTGGCTCTGTCCTCTGGGGCCGGTTTGATCGCGGAATTGCGGCCTAACGACTCATTCAGTCGCCCGAGCGAAATGGAGTAGCCGGAACTTTCGATGACGAATTGCCCGGTCGAATCAACCGTCATCGTCATCGGATATGGATATTAATCGACCTCGCGATGCTCACCGGCAAATCGTCAATCCGAAGCATTTCGGTGCTCACGTCCTCGAGTCCGAGTTGCGCGATGGGGTGGGGCCGCGACCTGGCAACCCACGCACCGCAGAGCGCGAGGAGAGAAAGATCGCAATCGCGGTTTGCAGCACGACTCGGCGCGGGGTGGCTGAATTATCGTCGTTAACATTGTGCAGCAATTTCGAAGGTGCCATCCCAAGCCCCGGTGCGAGATTCGACTTTTCGTTAGGGCAGATCGTTACCGAGGACCCGACGGCCCGCTCGCGCGCCCTCGGAAGAGACTGGAAGGGAAAACTTTCTCCCGCGCTTGCGCGACCGCGATCTCCCGGGCCTTCTTTCACGCCTGGATCTCATGCACGCTTCATATCGTCGTTGCGTTCATTTGGCTCCTGCCGGACCCGCGGATCGAGCGCGTCGTTGCCTCGTAAATTGAGGAATGCGCCTGAGGCGAATAATTTTCCAACGTTAGGCACGAAACCTTCTGCATCGATGGGAGTGCGCGTGCTGATTGCCGATGACGAGAGGGATTTCGCGCTGATGCTGGCCGAAATGGTTCGCGCCGCGAGACACGAGGTCGTCGATGTCGTGCACTCGGGCCTCGACGCGATCCGCTCCTACCGCCGGCACAAACCGCAGATCGTGTTTATGGATTTCGCGATGGCAAAGTTGAACGGCCTGACCGCCTGCCGGAATATCCTGAGCGACGATCCCACCGGCTGTATTTTGTTCCTCTCGGGCCTGAGCGAGCATCGCGATCTCGCGCCCCAGTCGTCCGGAGCGCTTGCCGTTTTGCAAAAACCGATCGGCTTCACCATGCTCGTGCAGATTTTGAACGAAGCCGCATCGCAAGGTTCCGGATCGCAGACCGTGACCGCCTGCGCGAGCTAAGGCTGCCGATTTCGCCGGAGCGAGACGCTCGCGTCCTACTTGCGGTAACCCGTTTCCCGGGTGGTGCGCAGTCGGGTCTTCTCCTGCTTCACCGCGCCGTTGGAATCATACATGGTAAAGCTTCGGACGCGTCCGCTCCGGCTAACGACGACGACGAGTTCCTGCACTTCCAGATCGAGCCCGCCGAGGAACTGACCGACCACCGGAGCGTAGCCCGCCGCTTTCGGCCCAATGGAACGGGACCACTCGCTCGTCGTGTCCCCGTTGAAGGCCGTTACTCGCGTCTCAGGCCGGCCGAAGAGCTGGACCAGGTCGGTCTCTGTCGTCACGCCGGGTCGGATTTGGTTCACCGCCGGCTGGGTAATGGCATTGCGATAAGGCGCGCAGTTCGTTAGGCAGAAAGCAAAGAGGGCCGCGAATAGGATTCTGGTTTTCATGGTTGGCGAATGAGGAGCGATCGTCCGGCACAGATTGGCGCACAAATTCGGGGAAAGTGCAACAAGTCAACGGCTCGCACGGCCGGAAGAAACCGCTCGCGCATCGGCGCGGCCTCCGCTTAGATTTTCCTCGATGCAAAATGCGGGCTCTGCGCAATTGGGCGCGCTGGAAAGGTTCTGGACGCTGCACGAGTCTGGTTGCTTCGTGCTGCCGAACCCGTGGGACATGGGGACGGCGCTTTATTTGCAGCATCTCGGCTTCGAGGCGCTCGCCACCACGTCGGCCGGTTTTGCATTCACTCGCGGCCGGCCGGACGGCGCGGTCCCCCGTGACGAAATGCTCGGGCACATTCGCGAAATTGTGGCCGCCACGACGATCCCGGTGAACGCGGATTTCCTTGCTGGATTTTCCGACGACCCGGCGGGCGTCGCGGCGAACGTTGCGCTCTGCATCGCGACCGGAGTAGCCGGGCTTTCCATCGAAGATTCGACGGGGCGAAGCGAGGAACCGCTCTTCGCGCAGGAGCTGGCGGTGGACCGGGTAAAGGCTGCGCGCGAGGCGATCGACGCGTTCGGCGTGCCGGTGGTTTTGACGGGACGTTGTGAAGCCTTTCTCGTCCGCCACGCGGAGCCGATGCGAGTGGTGCTCGCGCGTCTGGTCGCCTATGCCGAGGCCGGGGCCGATTGCCTTTACGCCCCCGGCGTGAGCGAGCCGGACGACATCGCCGCCATCGTCGGGGCGGTCGCGCCGAAGCCGGTGAATGTATTGGTCTCTGGCTTTAACTCCCATCTCAACGTGTCGCAGCTCGCCGATCTCGGAGTGCGCCGCATTTCGGTGGGCTCTGGTCTGGCCCTGGCCGCGTGGGGGGCATTCATCCGCGCCGCGGACGAGATCGTGACCGACGGGAAGTTTCAAAGTCTGTCCGACGGCGCGCCCTTCGCCGACTTGAATGCTCGCTTCGCGTCCAATACCTAACGACGCCCGCTGTGCATGTCTCTTTTGATCGTTAGGCCCGCCCATGCCTGAGAGTGAGCATCAGCGGCGCCCGCGCTACCGCGGTAAAAATCCGCGGCGCTTCGAGGAGAAATACAAGGAACGCGATCCCGCTCGCTATGCCGAAACGATCGCCAGCGTCATCGCCGCCGGAAAAACTCCGGCCGGTTGCCATCGACCGATCATGGTCGCTGAGATCCTGGAGGTGTTCGCTCCGCAGCCGGGCGAAATCGCGGTCGACTGCACTCTCGGCTACGGCGGCCACACCCAGGCCATTCTCCCTTTGCTTCAACCCGGCGGACGTCTTCTCGGTCTCGACGTCGACCCGATTGAGCTACCCAAGACGGAAGCGCGTCTGCGCTCGTTAGGCTACGGCCCGGAAGTTTTCACCGCACGCCGCAGCAACTTCGCCGGGCTTCCTCAGCTCCTCGTCGGCAGCGGGCTCGAGGGCGCGGATATCATCCTCGCGGATCTGGGCGTTTCCTCCATGCAGCTCGACGATCCGGCGCGCGGCTTTTCCGCGAAGCACGACGGCCCGCTCGACTTGCGCATGAATCCGGAGCGAGCCCAACCCGCGTCTGCGTTCCTGGCGACACTGTCTCGTGATAAACTCGTTAGGCTGCTGCAGGAAAATGCCGATGAACCGCACGCGGCTGCACTCGCTTCGGCTCTCGCCGGGAAACTTTTCCCCGGCACCAGTTCGTTAGCCGCGGCCATCCGGGGGGCCTTGCCGCGCATACCTAACGAGGCGCTCGAGGTCTCGATTCGGCGCGTTTTTCAGGCCTTGCGGATCGCGGTCAACGATGAATTCTCCGCACTCGAAACCTTTCTGCGCAATCTTCCGAACTGCCTTCGACCTAATGGCCGCGTGGCGATTCTCACCTTTCACTCCGGCGAGGATCGCCGGGTAAAGAGCTCTTTCGCAGCTGGCCTCAGTGCAGGGATCTACTCCCGGATCGCGGAGAAAGTGGTTCGTCCGAGCGCCGCCGAGCGCCACTCCAACTCGCGCTCGACCGCCGCGAAATTGCGCTGGGCACGGCGCGCTTAGGGCCGGCGGTGGGATTCTTCCTGGCTTGGTGACGGTATCATTGAAGCGTCACCGACAGCCCGCGGCGCCTTTAATCGTTAGGCTGGCAAGTCGTCTCACAACGATCAACCAGCTAGCTCTTATTCGCCTTTTGATATTCTTCCTCCGCCTGAGGCAGCCAGCTTTGTAACTGCTGGATGCGATGGCCATGGGAGGGGTGACTGGAGAGAAATTCCGGCGGCTGTGCCTCGCCCTGCCGCTCCATTCGTTCCCAAAAGCGGATGCTTTCCTGCGGGTCGAAGCCGGCGCGCGCCATGTAGATCAGCCCGATGTGGTCCGCTTCCGATTCGTGCTCGCGACCGAAGGGCATGAGGACGCCGAACTGCGTTCCGGCGCCCAGTGCACCCATGACTGCGCGCTGTTTGGTGTAGTCCATGTCGGAGAGCGAGACGGCGATTCCAGTCATCGCCGTTTGCGCCAGATTTTGCTGCAAGACCCGTTGCGCGCCATGCCGGGAAGTGGCGTGCGCCATTTCGTGGCCAAGAACGGTCGCGAGGCCGGCATCATTTTCGGCGACCGGTAAAATGCCGGTATAAACGACGATCTTTCCGCCCGGCAGGCAGAAGGCATTCACCTTCTCGTCACGAATGAGTGACTCCTGCCAATCGAACCCCGCGCCCGCCGTGCCCGTCGCGGCGGCGAGCCGAGTCGCCACCCGCTTTACCATCTCGGCCTCCGGCCCGGAATCGATCGCTTGCGCTTCGGAGAGGACCTGGCGGTAACTCTGCAAGCCGAGCGCCGACTCCTGCTCGGTCGATAACCCGACATGACTCTTACGACCAGTCTCGGGATTAACGAACTTCTCCGAGCTAAAGTATTGGTAGGCGAAGAAGATGCCGGCGAGCAGGACCGGAATCCATTTGATGTGGGTGCGGTTCATATTTTGATGAGCGAACTATCGCGGAAGAAAGAAGGGCGTTGGGAATTGAGCGACGAACAGTTTGCACTGGAGGACGGTATCGCGCCGCAAAAAAAGCGATGGCGAGATCACATCGCCATCGCCTTTGATTGCCTCTCGTCGGTTTAGACCATGGGCAGAAACTCTTCGCGGACTACCTTGCCCTCTTTGACTTTGTAGATGCCGATTTCCGAGGCTTGCATCCGTTTGCCGGAATTCTTCTCGGTCACATCTATGTCGAAGCGCACAACAAAGGTATCCCGGGCCACGAAAGGGCCCGTCACCTTCGAGCTGTGGACCTCATGGTTTTCGATCCACCATTGCGTCTTTTTGCAAACCGCATCGAAGCCGTTGATCTCCGCCGGCATGCCACCCATGGAGTGCGCTTCCACACTCACGATGTTTTCTCCGTAAAGGCTGCTCGTCGCTTCTTTATAGGCACCTTTCTCACAGAGTTCGACCAACTTTTTTGCTACTTCTTCGGTATTCATGATTCTCCTTTGTTTTATATTGCTTTGATATTGGCGGCCGAAAAACTACTGCATTTGCACCGCCGCGCCATGACTTCTTCCGGCGGAGATTCTGGTCGGAAGAAACGGGTGCCCGGCACTCCGCCGAAACGGTATTGATCTCCCTCATCCGCGACCGCGCGCCCTCGCGACCCAGAAAGAGGTCCAGCAGATTTTTACAACCAGTGAAGGTTGGGATGGCGAATCCACACGGCGGCAGATCACAGGCCGCCAAAACTCATGCAATTCTATGTATCACCACATTAAAAAACTCATGTTTACGGTCCACGTCGGTTAGCCGGAGCCACATTTTGGCAACATGCAATCCTACAATGACTCAACCGGTGAAGGCGATAACGCCGAGGTGGACACCACCGGCCCGTGGAAATTCCGGAGACGGAATCACCGTTGTGGAAGCACCGGCACTCGCGGAGTTCCAGGTTCTGAAAACCACGCCGAAAGCGAGTCGAACGACTCTCGGCGTCGATGGAAAAAAGCAGTCGCGTCCCAGTAGTTCACCAGCGCGCAAGGCGAAACGGGCGCGGTAGCAGGGCAACGGCGGAATGCGGACGGACGATCTGCTCGATGTAATCATCGTGGGAGGCGGACCCGCGGGACTGAGCGCGGCGCTGGTGCTTGGCCGCTGTCGGCGGCGCGCCATCGTTTTTGACGCCGGGCACCCGCGCAATGAAGCGTCGCATGCGCTCCACGGCTATCTTACGCGCGACGGTATTTCTCCCGCCGAGTTCCTGGCGATTGGCCGCGAACAGCTCGCGCCGTACGACACGATCGAGTTGCGGCATGTCAAAGTCCTGGACGTCGAGGGCGGGGACTGCCGCTTCACTGCAACTGTGGAAGGGGGTGAGCGATTTTCCGCGCGCATGCTTTTGCTCGCAACCGGGCTGGTGGATGAACTCCCGCAGGTCGAAGGCTTTCGGCAATTCTACGGCGTCACCGCTCACAGCTGTCCCTATTGCGATGCATGGGAACATCGCGACCAGCCACTCGCCGTCCTCAGGTGCAACAAGGAGGCAGCTGACCTCGCGCTCGAACTCCTGCTTTGGAGCAAGGACGTCATTCTCTGCACCGACGGCGCGCTGGAGTGCGACCCGGATGTGCTCGCCTGCATGAAACGCAACGGCGTCCGCGTCATCGACCGCCCGATCGCGCGCCTGGAAGGCAGCGGGAACAGACTTGAACGCATCCGTTTTCGCGATGGCAGCGAGCTCGCGCGCGCGGCCCTCTTTTTCTCTCCTGGTCAGCATCAGCGGTCGCACCTCGCCGAGCAGCTCGGCTGCGGATTTTGCCAGGACGACGGATGCGTCCAGTGCGGCGAAAACGCGGCCACCTCCGTGCCCGGCGTTTATGCGGCAGGCAACGCGAGCCGCGGCGTGCAGCTCGTCATCGCGGCCGCGGCCGAAGGAATGCAGGCCGCCTTTGCGATCAACACCGCGCTCCTGGAAGCCGACGCCGCCCGCGGGGAAGTGCTCGAGACAGCCGTAGCCGGGGCTAAGTAACTACCTGGCTCAGGCGGAGCACCGGCGGCTGTGCCGGGAGAGGAACTGAGTCACAGCGAGAAGAACTCAATCGCCGAGTTGCCGGTATCAAGTATGGCGAACACGGTCAAGAACAGCATCAGCGGGTTGCGCGGGACGCCTGTCTTGCGTCGAAGTATCTTCGAGACGCGGAGGGTTGTTACCTCCTCGTGGACGAACGATCTCGTCGCGATCAAAGAAGCCCTAACGAGTAAAGGGGCGATAGTGAAGATCATCGGGCCGCTGGCGGGCTTGAACAGCACGAAGGACCAGGAGCTCGGTGTGAGAAATGAACCTGCTTAGTGCGGTCTCGATGCTCTTTGATCCGGCTCATGTCCCGGGCGGAGAGAAGAGCGCGGCCACCTTGACCAATGAGGCCCGCGCGATTCATGCCGTGAACGAGTGCTATAAGCATCGCAAAGCGATCGCGGCGACCGGAGATGGCGTAGAACTATCACGGGCTTCTGCGATTGACCTTGATGCCGAGACGGCGAAGAACGACCCAGCACTTTGATCAACGAAAAGGCGATGCGAGGAAAACATCGGCCAAGTTCATCCCCGCGACCGCGCAACATCGCAATTGGGACCGCGAGGAGCTGGCGAACATCCCCGCCTAACGGATTCCGGCCTACCGGAAGTAGCTCTCACTCGGCGGCTCCCAAACAAAAGCAATGGGGCCGGCCTGACTTTCAGACCGGCCCCATCTTTTGACCCGCCGGGCGGCGGCTTTGAGATTGAACCAAAGCCCAAAACGCGCCGTCTTCGAGAAATCCTTACTTGAGCTTGTAGACCTCGACCAGCGCGACACCGCTGGTATCATTCGCGCCCCGAACAAGCGCCGTGTAGGTGCCGTCCGGCAGAGTTGCCTTAATGGCGGACTCACGCTTGTCGGCCGGCGCGAGGCCGGTTTGCTGAATCTGGCCCTTTTGCGTGTCCATCCAATTGTCGTTGGTCGCGATAATTGCGCCGCTGCTGTCGTGCAGTTCGAGCACCGGATTCAAAAGCGGATCAGGCACGTCGCTCGAATCGATCGATGGTCCAATCGCGCGGACAAGCACGGTCGTCTGTCCGAGATCGGCTTCTGGCGTCCCTCGGACGATGAAGCCTCCGATCAGCACGTGATTTCCGGTTTCGACAAACGCGCGCGTCGAGATGTTGAGTAATTGATGCAGACCCGGCGCCATGGCCAGGAATTCCGGCGCGATCAATCCGGTGGTGATGGGCGTGATCGTCCCACTTGGCGATATCTTCAGGATCGAATTGCTGCCTGTATCGGCGACAAGTAAATTACCCAGCGCATCTACGGACACGTCGGCCGGCGCATTGAGCCCGCGGGTGACTTCGGCGCTGACGTTGCCGTTACGGTCCACTGTGAGGATCGAATTGCTGCCAGTATCGGCGACGAGCAAGTTGCCGGTCGCGTCAAAGGCGATACCGCCAGGGGCGTTCAAACCCGCGTTGACGAAGGTGCTTTTGGTGCCCTTGGGCGAGATTTTGAAGATGGCGTTACTGCCCTTGCTGGAGACGAAAAGATTGCCCAAGGCGTCAAAAGCGAGACCCGCAGGACCGTTCAACCCGGTTGCGAAGGTTGTCTTGGTGCCGTCGGGCGCGATCTTAAGCACTGAGTTGGTGCCGGAGTTGGCGACATAAAGATTTCCCGAAGAGTCTAGCGCCAGATCCTTCGGATTAGCGAGACCGGACGCGATGGTGGTTTGGATACCGTCGGGAGTGATCTTTACCACGCTGTTGGTGGCAGAGTCGGCGATGTAGACATCGCCGGTTTGGTCGAAGACCACTCCGCTGGGAGTGACGATAGTGGTGGGGATGATCGATTGGATGCCGTCGACACTGATCTTCACGAGAAGAGGCGGGTCCGACACATAGATATCACCTGCGACAGGCGTGGCGGGGAGAGGAGCGGCTAACGCGCCCGCGACGACTAGAGAAAGAGCAGCGCGGCTGCTTTGATGCGGTTATTTATTTTCATGTAGGCATGCAGAGAAGCCTTATTCGTGCCATATTTTATACTTGATACGCAAAATATCGGACGGAATCTGGGACATCGGCCCTCACCTATCGTCCTGGCAGAACGCAATCAATCCGGTCCGGTGCAATTGGCTATCTCCGCCGCCGCCGGTTTGGGTGGTGGCGAACTCCAAGGAAGTGCAGCTTGCGGCTATGCGCCCGGGACAGCCGATAAGTGGATGTCGATGCTCATCCGGCGCGCGCTTCAGCCTTCCGCCGAAATGCTTCGTCGAAGTGGCGCAGCGCGTGCCGGTAAAGCGCGTGCCCGATGAACAGCCGACGGCGCGACAAATCCTCGAATGTCCGCCGCGCCCGACGCGAAAGTCGCTGCCAGCTCCGCTCCCGCGCTCAGGACCGTTTTCTTAGTTCTCTGCCGGCCCGCCTTCGCCCCGACCGGTCTTCTGGCGCAGCTCGTCGATTTTTTTTGACGCCTGCGCTTTCGTTAGTCTGGGATCAAATTCCTCGCCCGCTTCGCGGCAAAGGGTTTGCAGATAGGAACGCTGCGGTCCGGTCATGACTTCATTGCCGGTCGTCCATTGATCAGGATCTTTCTCTGGATTGAGAGCGGCGGGCGGCGGGGTACCTGGCGGAACTTCATCGGCATTCATTGCAGGAAGAATCGTTCCCGCCCGCGCGGCCGGACTTGCCATTCGCGGGAGCCACCGACTCGACGGCTTGCGATTCACTAGCATGGATAAGCTCGGAGATTTAGTCAGTCGGCAGAATTGGCTCGGCCCGGTGGAGAGAGTGCTTGGCGCGGTCGCCGATGTTCTCTTTCTCAAGGATGTTCCGCTGGGCCAGAAGGTGCGGAATTTTCTCCACGGCACCTGGCTTGGGCATCCGTTACATCCTGTCATCACCGACGTGCCGCTGGGCGCGTGGACAGCAGCGGCGGCATTCGATCTTTACGAGCTTTCCACGGGCGACAAAAGCCTTGCCCGCGGCGCCGACGTGGCGGTCGGAATCGGCTTGATCGGGGCGGCGGGGGCGGCGTTCACCGGTCTCAATGATTGGAATCACACCTCTGATAAACCGCGCCGCGTGGGCGCGCTCCACGCCATCACAAACATCGCCGCGACCGCCTGTTATCTCGGCTCTTGGTGGCAGCGGCGGAACGGCTGCCGGCGTGCCGGCCTAACGACAGGCTTTGCCGGCTATACTCTCTCCATGGTGGGGGCGTACCTGGGCGGGCATCTGGTTTTTAATGAGCGGATCGGCGTCAATCACGCGCCGGAGGCACTGCCGGAAAGATTCGTGCCGGTGATGAAAGAGTCAGAGCTGCCCGATAACAAAATGGTCAAGGCGGAGGCCGACGGTGTTCCTCTATTTCTCGTTAGGCGCGGCCGCCGGATTTTTGCCATGGCGGAAAAATGCTCCCATCTGGGTGGGCCTCTCTCCGAAGGCGAGTTCGATGGGCAGGCGGTGACTTGTCCGTGGCATGGCTCGACGTTTGCGATCGGGGACGGCAGCATTCTCGCCGGGCCTGCTACCTATGCGCAGCCCTGCTTTGAGGTCCGTGTGAGCGAGGGACAAATCGAAGTGCGGGCGTCGCGCGGAATGGCCGCGAATCCGTACTGAGGCAGAGGAACGCGTTAGGCGTAGCCGCCGGTGAGGCGGAGGAAATATGCCATCGGCGCCGGGCAAATGCGCGTGCTCGCACGCAGGGCCTGCATTTCATCTTCGCGCGTCAGAGACACCGCGCTACACCCGACCGCCGGGACCGCAAAGAGGAAAGTTATCCTCCGAGCTGTCGTTAGGCTGGGAATCACACTGCAGGTATCCCATCCCGATGCAGGTAAACGTGCGCTCGTTCGCCTGAATTAATACCGACCGCCGGATCTCGTTCGATGCCACTCCATCCACCGCATAGAGAACGGCCTTCTCCACATTCGATCTCGTGACACTGCTCCACACGCACCGTTCCAGTGGAGAGCTCGGTACAAAGGTCCAGCGCCGGCCATTCCAATGTTCGATCAGAGTTTGATAGTTACTCCCGGTCGCGGCTTACCCTAGTGCCCCATAGGTCGTGGGCACCCACAGCTGCATCGGGCCTCACAGGAATCAAACTTAGGTCGAGGAGGGCTGCCAAAGTTGAGTTGGAAACGAAAACGGCGTCTGCGAAAACATAGGCACCCGCAAAAAGCCCAAGGCCGCGATTGCCGCAACGAGGCGCCTGCTGATTCATTCCTGAACAAAGTGGGAATAAATTTACAGGCGCGGACTCGAACTCGGGAACTCGCAACTTAGAAACCCAAAGAAAAAGCCAGCTTATGCAACATGAAAATGTAATTCGCACCTCGCGGTCTAAATATCCCAATCTTCTCGGCGCTTGCGCCTTCCTCGCGCTCGCGCTCTCTGGGCCCGCGCGGCTGCAGGCCTCCGATCACATCGATTCACCCACGATCGCACAGGACCGCGGCGCTGATATTGCCGATCTGTGGGCCTTCCTCGATCCTAACGACAACTCGCAAGTCATTCTCGTCCTGAGCACGCAGGGCTTTATTGTCTCGGGCGAACATTTCGGGATGGTGATCTTCGATTCCAACATTCGCTACCGTTTTGAAATTGAAAATACAGGAGACGCCAGACCGGACCTCTTCGTCGATGTGACTTACTCTCCGGGGCTGGGCCGTCTCACCAACCAGACGGCAACCATCAAGCTGACGGATTTGAACAAGCAGGTGATACTTGGCTTCACTGGGCCGACTACCATCGCGACCCAGGTGCCCCGGCCGGTTCCGCCACCAAATCCGGTGGTCACTACCGATCCCAACACCGGCGCGAAGTTCTTTGGCGGTGCCTCCGATGATCCCTTCTTTCTCGACGACACCGGCGCGAATAATCTGGTCGCATCGTCCTTGATGAATCCCGGCCATCCCGATTTCTTCCTTCTCGGCTTCCGCCGCGGACGGGATACCTATGCCGGCTTCAACACCATGGCTACCGTGGTGAGCATTCCAGCGAGTTTCCTGCGCGGGGCGAATACCAGTGTGATTGGAATCAACGCGGTCACCCAGCGGCGCACCAATCAGAAGATCGAAGACGGTGCATACACCGGTCAAGGTGGGTTTGTGAACGTCGATCGGCAGGGTAATCCGCTCGTTAATAACGTACTCATTCCCGCGCCGCGCAAAAACGAATACAATGGCGCTACGACGCAGGCTGACGCGCGTGGAGTGTTCCGCGGCGACTTGATCGTTGACCTGCAAAACTTCGGAACCGACCCGGCCCATGTAACCCAAATTCTAAACATGGTCCAAGTTAAGGGCGACATCCTTCGCCTCGACCTGAATGTGCCGAATTCCGGACCGCAGGGCGGGACCAATCCCGGGGGCGGCTTTGGCAATCTGGGCGGCCGCAGGCTGGTAGATGATGTTGTCGACGCGACCTTCACCCTTATCCACAACGATGTGCCAACGACTGACTATGTTGATGCAAACGAAGTACGCTTCCGCAACGTCTTTCCGTTCGTTCACGATCCGACGCAGCCCTTCCCTCCGGGCCACGAACCGGACGATCACACGCGGCAGTAAACGTTACACACCGCGAAAACTAGACGAGGAATTCTGCGTCGCTGGGTATAGCCCGCGGCGCGGATTTTCTTTTTGCAGAAGAACGCTTCGAGATTTCCGCGGGAAAACTGTTACATCCGCGAGACGCGAGTTTCCTGGAATAAAGATGCCCCTCTTTGCTTCGCACCGGCATGAACCAACTGAAAACAAATTCAAAGAAAGAAAAAACACAGGAAGATATTCTCTCCTCTTATAAAAATTTGTGTCGTGTGACCATGGCTATCCTTCTTGCGATTGCCAGTATGACTCAAGACACTCAGGCTCAGGCGCCCGATTCGGCAGGCGCAAACGGGAATACCAATGGCGGAGGAGCGGTTTTTGCGATGACAAACAGAGCACGGAACAACGAAGTGGTCGCCTTCAGACGGGAGGCCGATGGCACTCTTAGGCAGACGAACCGTTACTCGACGGGAGGCAGTGGTATCGGAGTAGATTTCGATACGCAGGATGGCTTGACCCTTAGTACGGATCATCGCTTCCTCTATGCCTGTAATCCCGGCAGCGATAACGTGACTGTTTTCGCCGTCAATGCGGACAGGTTGACTTTGCTTCAACGCGTTTACGCCGGAGATCAACCACTAAGCATAGCTCTCTCGGGAGACCTGGCCTATGTGCTTGATGGTTCAGTCGCTGGCAACGGGATCACCGGATTCACAGTTCGGGCCGACGGCACGCTTAGGGCGATCCCAGACTCGTTCAAGGCGCTAAGCTCGCCGATCGCCGTCCCTGGCGATGTAAAATTCAGTCCGGATGGCCAGACCATCGTGGTCACAGGGAAAGTGGGCAGCATCCTTGATGTCTTTAAAGTCAGCTCGGATGGACTGGTTAGCAATCCTATCCAAAATCCGTCGTTCGGCCGGCGACCTTTCTCAGAAGCATTCCGCAACGATGGTCGTCTGTTAGTGGTCGAATCCGGGCTGCCAATCCCGAACAACGCCGGAGTTTCTTCCTACAACTTGGATCAACCGAGTGGCGCGCTCTCTGTCATCACCGGATCAGAGAAAAATGGGCAGGAAGATGGTTGCTGGATCGTGATCACGGACGATCAGAAGTATGCTTTTACGGCAAACTTCGCCAGCGGCACGATTTCCAGCTATCAGCTCGACGCTAATGGAAGCGTCACGCTCATAAGAGGAGCTGCGGCCTTTTCCGGAATAGACAGCCAGCCGACGGACCTGGCTTTTAGCACGCATAGTAGGTATCTCTATAACCTTCTTCGCGGAACCGGCGGCGTGGCCGCTTTCCGGGTCGAACCGGACGGAAGCCTGATCTCCCTCGGCATCTTTGGTGTTGGGAAGGCTCTTCCTGTCGCCGATGGCGCCTCGGGTCTCGCCGCCTACTAGGGTTCTGTTCAGTTCTTTCTCCTGGTCGGACTTTTTGCTTGCTTCGGGTCCGTCAGTTTTGTAGTGATGGGTTGTGGCCGAGATTGATTTCGAAACGTTGGTTACGGAATTTTACATGCCGCTTTATCGCTTCGGCTTGTCGTTAAGTCGGCAGCCATCCGAAGCAGCGGATCTCACGCAGCACACGTTCTATACTTGGGCGTCAAAAGGCCATCAGTTACGCGATCCGTTGAAGGTGAAGACCTGGCTCTTCACCACTCTATATCGCAAATTTCTCTCGATGAAGCGGGAGGCTGCCCGTTTTGTCGAGGTGGAAGCAGACTCGCTCTTCGTCGCCCCAGCGCACGTCTCATCCTCCGCCGCGGATGCCCTCGATGCCAGCACCGTGCAAGAGGCATTGCATGCCCTGGCTGATCATTACCGTGCTCCGGTCACTCTGTTTTACCTAAAGCAACATTCGTATCGTGAGATCGCCGTGATCTTGGGAATCCCCATCGGCACGGTGATGTCCCGGATCCATCGAGGGCGGGCGGAGTTACGCGCGCGTCTTATTAAGATCAACGCTGTCGAGGACCTTCCCAAAATCAGTAAAAGTCATGGATAAGGGAGCTAACTACTCAACCTTAAGAATCTATCGCCCCGGTGACTCGGGCGTGCACGACGCGCATCCCGCGGGGGCCGGGAAACTAAGTGAAACGGAACCATCTTTCGCGCCAGGCGCAGTCGAAGAAGATGAGTTAGATCGAGTCATCGGGCTAAAACTCCAGAGCGCGCCGGCGCCGGCCGGTCTCAAGGCGCGCCTGCTCAATCTGCCGCGGCCGGTGATTCCCTCCTCTGCACGATGGACTCGTAAACTCACACTCGTCGCGGCCGCCATCGTCGTCCTGACAGTTTACTTCAGCTCATGGCAGGGCCCCTTCCAACCGGCCGTATCCCTCGGAGATTATCGCGATGAGATGGTGAGCTTCATCAGGATTGATCCCGTGCTCGAGATGGAGACGCCGCAACTTTCGCGCATTACTGCCTTTCTTAAAAAGGCTGGCGCCCCCTCGCGCCTGGACCTTCCGCAGAAGCTCCAACAGATGCAGCATCCGCTCGGTTGTCGCACTTTGCGATTTCGTGGCCAGGACGTGACGCTGATTTGTTTCGGACGCGAACAGGGCGAGCTCATCCACCTTTTTGTCATCCGTCGCGCGGCTTTATCGCACTTGCGCGAGAGTGACAAAGCTCTGCGCTACCAGGCCGTCGGAGAGTGGATGACTGCTACCTGGGTGGAAGGTGACCAAGCCTATCTGATGACGGTCGAGGGCAATCGCGCAAAGCTAGAGAAATACCTTAGCAGCTCCTGATGGCCGCCGGGACCTTAACAAGCTCGTCACCGCGGGCCTGCGCCGTAAGTGTTCTGGCGAAATTGCTCAAGAGGCGCGTTGGAGTATGGGCAACAACGCTCACACAGTGTCGGCGCAAGCGGTCGGCTGGGATCGAGCCGCAGAAACGCATCAAGGATGAGTGGGCCAAGACGCGAAGGCTCTTGCCTCCAGTCTCCCTCTCTTCCCACCGCTAGCGGTCAGGGTGCGCTCTCCAGCAGTTCGACCAGCCGTCAACAATACGACTAACGAGCAAAAGGCGCTCACTAAGGGAGATTTGCCTCCAGCGCAGCCCCATTACCCGCCAGAACAGTCTGGTTGCCTGGTGAATCAGCGTCGTTTTGGTACACCTCAACAAACTCGGCGCCCAATCCTACACCCTGCAGTAGAGCTAGATTCAGTGTGCCACCAAGCCGAACGGGGTCCGAGATAGACGAGCACAGCATTTGGAGCCCCACTGGCTGAGTACCTCTATAGGTATAAAGAGCCAAATTCGGATAGTAACCTGTCGAGGAGTGTGCGTTCAATGTTGCATTCATTATCCCAAATCTCCCTGGATAAGTAGCTACTCCCCAATCGATCACCTGCTGCAAAGCTGATATTGCCTCGACAGGGGTAAATGGTCGTGCGGCGGTGATAAAGAATGGTGTGGTCGGGAATGCCTCCGCGTACGTGGAGATAATTTCCTCGGCCGCGGCCACCCAAGCAGTCGTTCCGCCCATCGCAGTCAGCGCAGCGTCGTCCGCGACAGTTTTGGAGAGATACGTCTCAACGTTTTGTCCTAGTCCAGAAATCACAACATACCCGAGGGCTGGGTTCCCATCGTAGCGGGCACCCATTGTGCGAATGAACGCGAGCCAGTTCGTTTGAAAAGTAGGGTCCCACGGGATCGGCATGGAGAGATCGGAGCGGTCCTGCAAGCTATATTTGATCGCGCCAGCATCGTACAACCATTGCGGAGAATTCACTCCAGCCCCAACCGACAACCCGATCGTCTTGCCGTACTGGGCGCCCAAACCCAGGATCGTGTCAATCGCACTCCAGTCATAAGTTTCGGGTCCCGTCTGCACATCGCGCCAGGCCGGTCTGAGGCGCATGCCGTCCAGGTTGGCGTTGAACCACGACGGGCTGTTAGCCGGCTTCGCCACACCTGTGCTGAAGAGTCGGATAATGCCTGCTGGGAAAGGCTTTGCTAAGGCAAGCGACGTCACGCTTAGGAGAGCGGCTACGATCAAAGTTCGGAGAATCTGTGTTGTTAGAGGCGGTTGTTTCATCTGCGATTTTGTAAGACCGCTGTTAATGGCAGCAGATGGCGCGCCAAATTCGACCGAAATTGGACAGCCCGTCTCTAGGGAAAATCCTCATGAATCGACAGGGCTAGAATCTTATTGACCAGCTTGTTCGCGATCAGAGACGCTCAACTGAAAACCCCATGAAAATCCCCATCAAAATACATCTCACTTGTTCCCTCCTCTTCTGTGTTTGTGCCTCCGCCCCGGTCGCTGCGCAGGAACCCTTCCACCCTCCATTACGAGCCGACGACAACCTCGGGGTAACCCCCCAGTCAGCCGCAGCCTTTGACGCCTTTCATACGGCAATGGGGCTATCTGAGTTGAGGCATTCAGAACGATCTACGCTCTTCCCGTTTTTTAACGGGCCGGCAGTATTTCCGAGTGAATTTCGTTCGATCGATGGGTCGGGCAACAACGAGACCGACCTGCTGCGCGGCGCCGCTGATATCCCTCTTTTGCGCATTAGCCCGGTCGGTTACGCTGACGGAGTTGGCACGCCAGGTGGCGTGGGTCAGAAAAGCCCGCGCGAGATCAGCAATCTTGTGGTCGCACAGGCAGCACCGATTCCCAACACGAAAAACGCTTCCGATTATCTGTGGCAGTGGGGCCAATTCCTCGACCACGACATGAGTCTTACGCCTGTGGCCACTCCCGCCCAAAACTTTGTCATCCCTGTGCCGCTAGGCGATCCCGTCTTCGATCCCACCGGCACCGGCACCAAGAGCCTTGGCTTTAAGCGGTCACTTTTCGTGCTTGTGAATAACGTGCGGCAACAGGTTAACGTAAACACGGCCTATATCGACGCGTCTCAGGTTTACGGGTCGGACGAAGCACGCGCGCAGGAGCTACGAATGCTCGATGGCAGCGGCAAATTAAAAAGCAGCGCCAACAACCTGCTGCCTTTCAATTTAAACGGCTTCGACAACCAGCCGGACACCACGTCCGCCTTTTTCCTGACAGGCGACGTCCGGGCTAATGAAACCACGGGGCTTACGGTTCTTCAAACGCTGTTCATGCGCGAACACAATTTCTGGGCCGATAGCTTCAAAAATGCCGACCCGACTCTGGATGATGATGGGATTTACTTCCGGGCGCGCGCGATGGTTGGCGCGGAAATTGAGGTCATCACGTATCGCGACTTTATTCCTCTTCTGCTCGGCGCGAATGCGCTCACTCCCTACGCTGGATACAATCCAGATGTTGATCCCGGTATCGCAAACGAGTTTTCGACGGCGGCATTCCGGGTGGGGCATACCATGCTATCGGAACAACTGCTCCGATTTGATGCGAATGGCGTATCCATTGGCGACCTTAATCTGCACGATACGCATTTCAGCCCGTCCACTATCACGGGACCTGGCATTGAGCCCTATCTGCGTGGATTGGCCAAGCAGCCGGCACAGCAGGTCGACGCCTTTATCGTAGATGAGATGCGAAATTTCCTTTTCGGTCCTGCTAGCGGCTTTGACTTGGCAGCACTCAACATGCAACGCGGGCGCGATCACGGGCTGCCCCGCTATAATCAGGTCCGTATCGCTTATGGTCTGGCGCCCATTACGAGCTTTAGACAAATAACGCGCGATACGAGCTTGCAGGCCAAACTGGCTTCCGCCTACGCTACGCCGGACGACATCGATATTTGGGTGGGTGCGCTGGCGGAAAAGCACATGACCGGCAAGATGGTTGGCGAAACAATCTTCACCATACTCAAAGATCAATTCGAACGTCTTCGCGACGGCGACCGGTTCTGGTACCAATCGTATCTCGATGCGGCAACGGTACAATCTCTCGAGGCGACAACGCTCGCGAACATCATCCGACGCAATACCCCGATCACAACGGAATTGCAGCCGAACGTGTTTCGCGTTCCAAGAAACTGAAATTTCGCCCTCACTTTTCCACGCCGACTCCAACCCCAGTCGCTACCCTGCAGGGGGTAAAAGTAATATCGGTTGAAAGATCTTGGTGGTAAGGGCCCAAAGGCTCGCTTACGCGAATACGGGCGCTTCGGCGGCAGCGACTGGAAGACTTACTTGAGTGATCCAGCCGGCGGTTTCAGAGCAACAGTCAGAACAAATCCAGTCGACGCGAACAAAAAGCTGTCTTAAAGTATCTTCCCCCTCGTCGCCGATCCGACCTAACCCAGCCTTTCACATCGGGCAGCGGCGCGGGCGATCATGCCCGGCAAAATAGCTCGAATAATGATTTCGCGCCGGTGGCGGAACGCTATCGGCGCGGGCCATCGCCTGTTCTGTTTCAGAACCGGTGCCTACGGGCAGCATTTGGGAGGGCTGACAGAGTCAAGATGCTCGCGAAGGGCGCGAGATCTAGTCCTGCTGAAACTGCATCGGCTGCTACCGCTTCGGGCGGCACCACGTTGCGATGGTCGTTAGGCAGTTTTACTCCTAAACATCCGGTAGATGATGAGGAGGATGATGGCGCCAATGACCGAGGCGATAAAGCCTGCCGGTTCGCCTTCGCGATACCAATGCAAGGCACGGCCAAGAAAGCCCGCGATAAACGCGCCGGCAATGCCGAGAAGAATCGTGATGATGAAGCCGCCCGGGTCTTTCCCCGGCATCAAAAGTTTCGCGATCGCCCCGACGATGAGACCAATAATTAGAGTCCAGAGTATTGTCATAATGAGCGAAGAGTGCAGATGAATTGCCGGCCTGTAAAGCCCGAACATTTTCGATTTCGCGGACGCGACCTCGCCTACATGCCAGAGATGAGGTGGCCAACCAACGACCGACTTTCCGCAGGCGATACGTTCTCAATTTAGATTGAGCATCTCGACGAAAACCGCACACCCGATCGCGAAGTACGTGCCGCCTTTCGGGATGTGAAAACCGGCCCCTTCCGCAATGAGAGACCCGCCGGTGAGGAAAAGAAAACTCAGCGCCATTACCTTGATCGGCGGATGACGCTCGATAAAAGCGCTGATCGCTCCGAAAAAAACATCATCACGATGAAGGCGATGACGACCCCGCGATCATCACCGGAATCTGATCGACCATGCCGACCGCGGTGATGACCGAATCGAGCGAGAAGATGACATTGAGCAGCATGATCTGAATCGAACGGAGCTGGGGGAAGGGAGCGGCCAGCCGCTTTCCCTTCTTCTCATCGCCCTTGAGCTTCTCGTGAACTTCGCGCGTGCTCCTGGCGAGCAGGAACAATCCGCCGACGATCAGAATCAGGATTTGCCGCTGACTTCGAGACTCCACACGACAAAGAGCGGTCTCGTTAGGCCAATCATTCACGAGAGCGAGAGGAGGATAATGCTGTCGATTGGCGAGAAACAATTTCGAGCACCGTCAGAGTCAATTGTCGCTTTCTCGGGCAAGCCATCTCGCTACTATCCTTCGGAGCTATGAGCGCATCCGATTCCGACGCTACGATGGCGGTTTTTCTCGACCTGGAGAACATCGCCCTTGGGGCGCACGACGCGCAGTTCCCGGCATTCGATATCGGCAAGGTCCTCGAACGTCTCCTGCTCAAAGGCCACATCGTGGTGAAAAAGGCCTATTGTGATTTCGAGCGCTACAAGGCCTTTAAACGTGGTCTGCACGAGGCCGCCTTCGAGTTGATCGAGATCCCGCACGTCCGCCAATCGGGCAAGAACTCCGCCGACATCCGGATGGTGGTCGATGCGCTCGACCTTTGTTACACCAAGAGCCACGTCGATAGCTTCGTCATCATCAGTGGCGACTCGGATTTCTCTCCACTCGTGAGCAAGCTGCGCGAAAACGACAAGACCGTCATCGGCATCGGTGTGAAAAAATCGACCTCCGATCTCTTTATCACCAACTGCGACGAATTTATTTATTACGACGATTTGGTGCGGACTGGAGCGACGCGCAAACGTCCCATTGCGACCGCCCCCTCGGTGCCGGCGAAGGCCGCCCAGGAAAAAAATCAGGGGCCGCCGATCGAAGAAGCGCTCGACCTGCTGGACAACACGCTCGATGCCCTGCGTGCGGAGCGCGGTGAGGATTATCCGGTCCATGGTTCGCGGGTAAAGCAGGCGATTAAGCGTCGGCATCCCGGATTCAACGAACGCGCGTATGGATTCCGAACCTTCAGCGATCTGCTCCTGGAAGCGCAAAAGCGCGCGCTGCTGAAACTCGACAGCGACAAAAACGCGGGCGGCTATTTCATCCATCC
The DNA here is from genome assembly GCA_013815325.1 of Chthoniobacterales bacterium. Lineage (GTDB taxonomy): Bacteria > Verrucomicrobiota > Verrucomicrobiia > Chthoniobacterales > UBA10450 > Palsa-1392. The sequence continues at coordinate 51,622 of JACDGM010000002.1, read as the reverse complement.
GGCCGAATAATCTTCGGACTTTTCGAGCCGCATCGGGCTCGCGGTGCCGGACGATTTTCTGCGCATGTAAAACACGTGAACAAGTCGCGAAAAACGAAGTCTAAAACAGAAGGCCCGGGAGTTTCGCGCAGAATGCGGCTCGCCGGAGCGCGTCAACCCCTGCCCATGGAAAACAAAATCTTTCTCAATCGCTATCGCCTTTCGCGCGGCTGGAATAGTTTGCCGGTGGAACTGCATCGCACGCCGACCGCCACTATGTATCGCGGCCAGGAGTTGGAATCGGGACGGGAAATGGCGATTGAATTGGTGCCGTGGAGTTCGACAGATCCCGGGGCCTGGGAGCAGTTGGAAGCTGAAGCCACCGCCGCCAAGCAGATCAGCCACATCAACATCCCGAAGCTTTACGACTTTGGCATTGAAGACGGCCAACTGATTTACGTCACCGAGTATTTCGATGGCCACACCGCCGAGGCCTGGGTGGCAGCGCGGGGGCCTTTGCCAGCTGCGGCTGCTCTGCGCGTCGCCGTGCAAATCGCCGATGCGCTGCGCGCCGCGAGCTTCCATCATCTCTCCCACCGCGCTCTTTGCCCGGCGAATATTGTTTTCGTGCCGGATGAGAATGCGCTGCGCGAGTGGCCCGCCATCAAAGTGCTGCACTGGCTCGGCCTCCCAACGGATTTTGCGGAAGCACGGGAAGGCGACGCGCGTCTTGCCGCCGCGGCGCGTTTCGCGAGTCCCGAGCAGCTCCGTGGAAAGAAGGTGGATTTTCCTTCGGCAACTTATTCGCTCGGCTGCACGATGTGGTTTCTCCTTACCGGCGCTCGGCCCGCTGTTTCGGTGCCGATGAAGGAAGGAACGACGTCGGCGCCCGCCGATGTGGAAAAACTGCGGGGTGTGCCCAAGATCGTCCGCCACCTGCTGGGCCGCATGTTGCGACACAATCCCGACGAGCGGCCGCAAGATCCGGTCGCGCTCTCAGCCTATCTGCAAACCTGTCTTGCGCGAGTCGAGAGGCGGGGCGCGCTTAATCGCCGGCTCGGACTACCAGCGGGCGCCCGGCCGCGGCTGGCCGAGGCGGGTACCACTCGAAGGTGGCCAACAAAATCTCTGGCGGCCGCTGCGATCCTGCTCCTTTGCGCAGCGTTCGCGGCGCTCGCGATGCCGCAATATTTCCATGCTCCAACCATCGCTCAGGCGAACACACCGGCAGTCAGTCAGCTTGGGAGCGGACTTGAAGATTCTCCGGCGCGCCCAGCGAAGAAAGCGTCGGCACAACAACCTAAAACGACATCACCTGTCTTGACCGCAAATTCTGCTCGCGCGGAACTTCCGCCTAATCAACTAACGGCGGAAACGAACGCCCGCAGACCAAGGCAAACCGACATGATGTCAGTTACAAGTCCTACGGTGGCGAAGCCCCCACCGGAGCAACCGATCGCCGCGGCGACCCATGCAGTCTCCGTCGCGCGGGAGAAGACGGGCTCCGAAATCGCCGCTGAACCGGCACCTCCTGAGGAAGGCCCGAAGGTTGCTGCCGCATCGCCGTCAACGAATTCCAAACAAAGTTTCGCAGAGGAGAAAACGACGGCTGGCTCAACGCAAAGGGACACTCCGAACGGGTCGGTAGCTGAGTCCTCTGATGCACCTTCGCATTTTCCTGCGGGCCAACCTCCCGCGATCGCCTACGCAGCCGCAAGCCCCCCGCCCGTAGCCAGCGACGACTCTGCCGCGCAAGCCGCAACCGAGCCCAGCGCGGAAACACCACCGCCCGAGGATGGTCCGGAGGTTGTTACCGCATCGCCTTCGGCGAATTCCCAAAACAATTTCCCAAAAGAAGAAGCGCCAGCAGTCCCGACAGAAACAGATACATCCGACGGATCGGTAGCTGAATCCTCTGATTCGGCCTCGCACTTCCTTGTGGACGAACCTTCCTCGATCACCGGCACAGCCGCGAATTCCCCGCCCATCGCTGACGAGGACTCTGCCGCGCAATCCGCAACCGAGCCGAAAACGGAAGAAACCAAGCTGGTTGAGGAAGTCGCCCCGAAAAAATCTGCAAATCGATCGGTCGCCGCTGCTTCGGCCAGCCGCAAAAAGCGCAACAAGGCGCAAGCGAAAATCGCCCACACCAGCAGGCGCAATAAGGCGGGCGTCGCGAAGAACGTGCCGCGTGCCCGAAAGCTTCCGACTTTGCGTGTCGGTTCGACCCGGGCAGAATTGATTGGGACCACTTCCGACGGCAAGTGGATCCTCTCACTCGCTTCGTCGGACCGACGCGTCATCGTGCCGCCGCCGCCCGGCTTTGGGCAGTGACGTTTCGCTGCATAACGACTTCTTTGCATAGCTTGGGAGGCGATCTCAATGAGCGGAAGAATCGCAGCGGCGAAAAGCCCGGCGCCGACGATCACGTGTAGGATGGGCGAGTGCGACGGAAGTATCGCCGCTGCTCCCGAGATTGCGCCGCAGCGCTCGTGCGCGGTCACGGTGCGAGATTTTGGTGAAGAAGCAGGCAGGCGCGATCAAAAACGATTTCTGCTCAATCCCGTCCCACACACGTTAGGCGAACTTCACGAGCAGCAGCAGATCCTGCTTTCAGAGGCCTAACGATCATCCCGATTGCTCGTTTTCATGCTCCTTTGTTTCTCCACGAGAGCTTCCCGGGTCGCCATCCTCGCGATGGGGTTGCTCGCGCCGGTGTTTTAATGGGGCGCTGGATCACCGGCACCGAATTCAGCATCACCTCGCGTATAGACATGACCATGATCGGTTAGCCGCTCTGCGCCGCTGTACACATTCATCGTCTCGCCACGCAGAAACCCGACGAGCGTTTGACCGTTCGCCCGCGCAAATTCAACCGCGAGACTAGTCGGCGCGGAGACCGCGGCGATAATCGCGATGCCAGCCGCGAGCGCCTTCTGCGCCATCTCAAACGAAACGCGGCCGCTGAGCAGAAGGATGCAGTCCCCTAACGGGAGGCGCTTCGCGAGCAGCTCGTGCCCGATCAACTTGTCGAGCGCATTATGCCGGCCGACATCCTCGCGCAGGAGCAGCAGCTCGCCCTCCGCAGTGAAGAACGCGCAGGCGTGCAGCCCGCCGGTCCGCTGAAAAGTTTCCTGAGCTGCGGCCAATTTCTGCGGCAGCCCGAGAAGAAGTTCGGCGCGGATTCGAGGCGCACTACCGATTGGCGGGAACTGCTGCATCGCCGCCTCGATCGTAGCCTTGCCGCAGATGCCGCAGCTGGACGAGCTGAAGACATGGCGGCTGAGTTTAGTGGCGTCGAAACTGGCCGGATCGGTCAGGGCAATATCGACGACGTCGCCGCCCGCTGGAGCAGTCGTTAGGCAGGAAGTAATCTCGAAAATATCGGATCTCCGGCGCACGATCCCTTCGCTCAAAGCGAAGCCCGCAGCCAGTTCTCGATCGTGGCCCGGAGTGCGCATTACGACCGCAACGCTGCGGCCTTCCACGCGAATTTCGAGTGGTTCCTCGACCGCGACTTCATCGGGTTGCGCGGGCCGCAGCGCACCTTCGCGATACCTAACGATGGCAACGTCTCGAGCCGCTTCGCGATTCGCGTTCACAGATCGGCCGGAGTGTTGAGGTTGGTGAAGAGGGAGACTTCCGACGGCAGGATCGTTCGCGACACGAGCAGTTTCTGCTCCATCGCAGCCCGGACGAAACTTGCCATTGAAAAATCCGCACTGTGCAAAGCCGCGGCTGCCAGCCCGGCGCAGGCCGCCGGGTAAACCGCCGCGAGCGGCTCAAAGAATCCGGGTCCACGCGGCACGGCGCCTTTTCCATCGCGGCAGAGGGCGAGAAGCGACTGCAAGAAATCTGTCGTCATCCTCGGCAGATCCACCGCCAGCACAACGAGGAGGGGCGAAGTGCATTTTTGCAGCGCAACGGCGACCCCGGCGAGCGGACCTGCGCCCTCGATTTCATCCTCAACCGCAATGCACCCATCGCGTGGGGGACCGGAAATTATCATTCGCTCAGGCGACAACCGGCGCAACGTCGCGAGCTGCCGGCGCCAGAGCGGCTCGCCCTCGATTTCGAGCAATGCTTTATCGCGGCCCATGCGCGTTGACTTCCCGCCCGCCAGCAACACCGCGCTGAAGCGCATCGTTAGGCCGCGGCCTCGAGAATTTTTAGCTGCGCCTCGCCCACGCTGATCCGGCCGTCGCTCAGAACCCTCGCGCGCAATCCGCCCTGGCCGGCGAGAAACTCTTCCGTCCCGGGGGCGAAGGCGATGTCCATCCAGGCGCACGGCTTGCAGTGCGCGGCCCCATGAAAGTGCACGCCCTGCACCTCGAAGTCAGCGCCAATCAGGTTGTTCAATTGGACGCCGGAGACGATGACATTGCGGCGCAAAACGCCCGGAGATTTCGTCGTTAGGCTGAGCGCGCGCGCGAGTTCGTCGAAGACCTCCCGGGCAAAGAAGGTGATTTGCCCTTTGTAATCGTCGCGATAATCGAAGAAGCGGTCGCCGCGAATTCCGTGGCCCGCGAGACACTCGATCTCGCTCGTTTCCTGGATCGAGAAAACGTCGGGCGCCTTGCCGTAATGGCCGAAATAATTGTGGCCCGGGGAAGTGAAAATCTGCTCGATGATCATCGCAGGAAACGCGTTGCGTCCGCACCATGCTAGTGCCCGCCGCGCCGTGCAACTTGACTCCCCTACCCCGTCGCTGACGTTTCGTTCCCGCAATGAGAACCGTCTGGCGCGTCTTCGCATATCTCAAACGCTACCCTTGGATGGCGGCCGGCACGCTCAGCTGCGCGGTCGTGAGCACGCTCATGATCATCGTCTTTCCGGCGGTCACGAAGTTCATCATCGACGACGTGATCGCGGGTCATCGGCCGGAGCTGCTCCTGCCCATGGTGGGCCTCGCGCTCCTCTCGTTTTTCCTTCAGGACCTGCTCAACGGATTGCGGATTTTGCTCAACAACAGCTTCGAACAAAAAGTTATCTTCGATCTGCGGAGCGACCTTTTTCAGCACATCGAATTGCTGCCGCTGCGCTGGTTTGATAATCGCGCGACCGGCGACCTCATCACCCGCGTGGTCGAGGATGTGAACTCGGTCGAGCGCGTCCTGATCGATGGCATCGAGCAAGGCGTCGTCGCGGTCCTGCAGGTCGCGATCGTGATCGTGACGCTCTTTTATTTTAACGGCAGCCTCGCTTGGTGCGTCCTCGCCCCAGTGCCGTTGCTGGCGGGCGGCGCGATAGCTTACACGCTGAGCGGGCCGAGCCGTTATCGTCCGCAGCGGCGCGCCGCCTCCGCCTTGAACGCGCTCCTGCTCGACGATCTCGCCGGTATCCGTCAGATCAAATCGTTCGTTAGGGAAGCGCAGGAGCACGCGCGCTTCAACCGGGCGAGCGACGCCTTGCGGCAGGCGACGCTGCGCATTATGCGGGCTTGGGCGCTTTACAGCCCGTCGATGGATTTTGTGAATTCGTTAGGTCTGGTCCTCGCGATCGGCTTCGGCGGGCGCGCGGTTTTGCGCGGTGAAATGCAGGTCGGCTCGCTCGTCGCATTTATTACCCTAACGAGATTCCTCTACGAACCAGTGACGCGGTTGCATCAGCTCAATCAGCTCGTGCAGGCAGGTCGCGCCGCCGGTGAGCGTGTCTTTGAGATTCTCGATGAAGCGGAGGAGCCGGGGCTGCACGAGGGCGAATCGATCGGCCAGATCGAGGGCGAAATTCATTATGACGACGTCAGTTTTAGTTATGCCCGAGGTCTCGCGGCCTTGAGCAACGTCAGCTTCCACGCGGAGCCGGGCGAGACGATTGCGCTAGTCGGCGCGACCGGTGCGGGGAAGTCGACCATGGTGAATCTGCTGACTCGCTTTTATGAATTCACCTCGGGAGAAATCATGATCGATGCGAAGCCGATCCGCGATTTCCGCGTGCACGCTTTGCGCGAAATGATCGGCGTGGTGGCGCAGGAGAGTTTTCTCTTTAACGGGACGATTCGCGAAAATTTACTTCTCGGGAAACCGGAAGCGACGGATGAGGAACTTTTCGAAGCGGCCGAGGCGGCCAATGCCCGCGCCTTTATTGATCGTTTGCCTAACGGACTCGGGAGCCTGGTGGGCGAGCGTGGAGTGAAGCTGAGCGTGGGCGAAAAGCAACGCCTCTCAATTGCGCGGGCACTGCTCAAGGACCCGCCGATTCTGATTCTCGATGAAGCGACCGCGAGCGTGGACACGGCGACGGAGCGGCTGATTCAGCAGGCACTGGAGAACTTGATGTTCCATCGCACGTGCATCGTGATTGCGCACCGGCTCTCGACGATCGTGCGCGCGGATCAAATTTTGGTGCTCGATCACGGGCGCATCATCGAGCGGGGGACGCATGAAGAGCTGCTGTCGTTAGGCGGAAAATACGCGCGGCTCTGTGAGCAGAGTTTTCTTGAGGCGCCGGAAGGCGAAGCAGAGCTGGCGACGCGGCTGTAGAGCGCTTCGCCCTCTGCCAAAGAGGGGCTTGCGCCGCACGCCTGCAGTTCGGGCCGCCGCTGCGATTACCCGCACCAACCCAGCGGGAGGCATCCTACGACTGCTTTTGCAGTTCGAGGTATTGCGCTTCGAGGTCGCGGTAGCGCGCTTCGCATTCCTCGAGAGCCCGGCGCTCTTCGAACAGGCTCTGTTCTAGATCATCGATCCGGTCGCGCAGGTTGATCGCCATCGGGCTGGGCGGAGGCGCGTGGTCAGAGACATCGAAAGGTTCGTTAGGCTCGCGCGCCAGCTCGGGCAGCCCTTTGATCTGGCGGCGGGAGCCGTTGCAAGAGTTGATGATGAAGTTCGCTTCGCCGATCTCGCCGAGGCGAAGAAATTCCTGGATTGCGCCTAACGTGGTCGGTCCGTAGTAATGCTCCCTTGTCACTTCGACAAGCCAGTCCATCTCCAGTTCCGGAAACATCGGCGCCTTCAGCCAGGTTTCCTGGTCGTGGGAAATTTGGTCGTGCGGCGCGATCTGGGCGCCGTCGGCCCAGCGCCGCATCTGCTCAAAGGGTAGAGGACCAAAAACGCTGCCGTCAACGTGCTTGCGCAAAAACCAGTTTTGCTGGCCGGCCGTTTCCATTACTCGTTAGGCGAGGGCGTGGCGCTGGGCGCGGAATTGCCGGGACCGGGGATGGCGAGCGTCTGGCCGATCTGCAGCTTCCGATCGTTTTCGATGTGATTGAATTTCTGCAGCTCTTCGATGCCCACTTTGTGCTGCTTCGCGATGGAGGTGAGCGTTTCGCCGCGAGTCACGACGTGACTGTTGCCGCCAACGGCGGGCACGGGAGTAGCCGTTGCATTTTCGTCCGAGGCGACGCCCACCGTGGTCGGAGAAGGAGTTGGCTTCCCTTGCTCGAGCGTCTGCTGAAGTTTGAGAATCTGTTGCGAGAGTGCGTCGATTTTTGTGTTCTGTTCGTCGATCTTTTTCGTTAGGGCGAGTAGTTCGTTGTTCTCGGAGGCTGGAGTTTGAGCCGGGGAAAGAGGCGCGAGGAGAAGGCCCAGGAAGAGAAGCGGGAGAGCGAAAAAGGCGCGCGTCATGGGCGAAGCTTGGCACCTCTCTCCGAGGCTGGCAAGCTCGCCGCGGCTTGCGTTTCGGCGCTTTCGCCGTAGCATTTTTTCATGCCTGAGCGGACGGAAAAACCGGTGACGCCTGTGCCGTGGGGACCCCAACCAGGGGACGGCGGCGGCCCAAAATCGCCTGATGTTTCGAAACCGGACACGCGCGATTTGCTCAAGAAAATGCGCAAGGTGGATCCGAACCAATCGAAGCGCTACCGGCAGCGCACCGGCCAGTGACGGGCGACTCGTTAGGCGCGGCGGCGGCCGATTTTCCGGCGCTTTTGCGGCGGCGCGGCTTGCTGAATGAGGCTGCGCAATCACCGGCGGTGGGCGTCAGCTCCGCGGGTGCGGTCTTCGTCCCAACGCACTCCACCACGATTCTCGCCTTCAAGTTTAGCGGCGGCGTGCTCGTCGCTGGTGATCGGCGTGCGACGGCGGGAAACACGGTGGTTTACGATCGCGCGGACAAGGTGCTCGAGATCGATAGGCATTCCATAATGGCGATCGCCGGGGTGCCAGCAACTGCTTGGGAGATGGCGCGGGTGCTCGAGCATTCACTGCAATATTTTCGACGCACGCAACTGCAAGAGATGAGCGTGGATGGGAAAGTGCGCGCGCTCTCTAAACTCTTGCGCGATAATTTTGGCTTCGTCATGCAGGGCGTCGGCGTGGTCGTGCCGATTTTTGCGACCTACGATTTCGCGGGCGATGGACAGGCGCGCCTCTATTTTTATGACGCAATGGGCGCGCAATTTGAGGTGGCGGAATACGCCGCAACCGGCTCCGGGTCGCCGGCGGTGCGGGGCGTTTTGTTTTACGAAAATCGCTGGGGGAAAAAACTCCTGGGAAAATTGCGCGAGGACGACGCAGTCACGCTTGCCTTGCGCGCGCTCGACACCGCCGCGGAGGCGGATACCGCGACCGGCGGCGTAGACCGGCAGGCGCGGATTTTTCCGATCATCAAAATCATTTCCGCTGCCGGGATTAAAACTCTGCCGGAAGAGCAGATCGCCGCGCGTTTCAAAAGCACCGTCGCATGATTGAAGAGCCGTATCGTTGGGTCGAGGCGATCGCCAATCGGCGCGAATACATCGAGACGCAACTCGCGCCGGGGAGCCCGATCGCCGCGCTCAGTTATGGCGGTGGGATTTTGTTCGTGACCGTGGGACAGGCGCGGCAAAAGCTTTTCGAGATTTACGACCGGATCGCGCTGGGAGCGATCGGGCATCCGGGCGACATCGAGCGGCTGCGCATGGCGGCAATCGAGCTGGCAAGCGCGGAGGGGTTCACGCGTTCTGCCGCGGACGTGTCGTTGCGACGGCTGGCTTTTTATTCCCTCAGCCCGCTTTTGAAAACGGCTTTTGAGCAGGTTTACGGCGCGCCTTATCTGGCGCGGATGATTTTTGCGGAAGTAGGCGCGGCGCCGGAGGGGGATCTCTATTTGCGAGTGGAATATGATGGCGCGATCGCGGCAGAGGGAGGCGTGAAGCGAGCCGGTTTTTGCGCGATCAGCGGCACGGCCCGCGCGACGGAGCTGATGGAAGAACTGCTACAACGCGATCACGACCCGAAGGCGACGTTGCATGGAGCAATGAAGGTCGCGCTCGATGCGTGGAGCATAGGAAGCATGCCGCCGGCGGATGACCTTCCCAGCGGACTGCCCGGACGCCCTGCGTTGCTCGCATACCGGCAGGAAAAGCTGGTCAGCGCGACGCTCGAAGCGTGTGTGCTGGAACGAAGCGCAGCGACGTCGATTCGTTACCGCCAGCTGGCGGGTGACGAGTTGCAAGCGCTCTCTGCCTAACGAATCCGAAAAAAATGATGCGGTGCATCCTTTCCTGGATCGGGTTATTTCTCCTGTCGATCTCGTTTCTCTGCTTTGTCCTGCTCGCACCGCCGGTGCGTCCGGTGGCGCAGCCGCGGAGGGCTGTCCACGGGAAAAACGAACCGGTCGTCGTGGTGCTGGATCCCGGACACGGCGGAAAGGACTCGGGCGCGATCTGCGGGGCGGTGATGGAAAAAGAGCTGACGCTCGACGTCGCCATGCGCGCGGAGTTGCTCCTGCGCAGCGCCGGCTACACGACATTGCTGACGCGGGATTCGGATCGTTACCTCTCGCTCGCTGAGCGCGCGGCAGTTGGGAATCACGAGAGAAATTCGCTCTTTGTCAGCATCCATTTTAACGACGGCGAACGGGCGGCGGCTTCCGGAGTGGAAACCTATTTTGCGGTGCGGCAATCCGCGATGAGTCCGGGAATTTTTGCCTGGCTCCCGTTTTTGCGCCCGGCGGAATCCAAACCGCTCCTCGCAAAAAGCGAGAGTCTGGCGCGCTTTCTCCAGGCCGCTCTGGTGGAGCGGACGCGGGCGGTAAATCGCGGAATCAAGTCCGAGCAATTTTACGTCATCGCCAATGTCCGGCACCCGGCCGCGCTCGTGGAAGGCGGCTTCATCACCAATCCCTCCGATCTCACGAAGCTGGCGACGGCCGAGTATCGGCAGCAGATCGCCTCGGCGATCAGTGACGGCGTTGAGCGTTATCGGGAGGTGCTTTCGCCTAACGAACCGACGCTGGCCTGGGCCGCGCCCGCTGAATAACTGTTCTCGCTGGAGCGTCGAATTCCGTCTATGAAACGCATCTGTTTCGCATTTTTCGCCATGCTCCTCCTGAGCCCCGTCGCCGCCCGCGCAGATCAGACCACCGCCACGGTGCAGCAGGTTTTGAAGGACCAGGGATTTTATTATGGCGACGTCTCCGGCCAAAAAAATGCCGACACCACAGCGGCGATCCGGCGTTATCAGATTCGCAACGGACTCCAAATCACGGGCGCGATCGATGCCGAAACATTGCGTTCGTTAGGCGTGGGGAACAGTGGCGGAGCCGCGCCCGCGCCGCCGCCCGAGGCGGTTGCGACTCCTGCGGAGAGCTTCTCGGATGAGGACAATGTAGGTCAATCGGCCGAAATTTCGCCCGAACGAGCGCCCTCGAACGAAGCGCCGGCGCCGGCGCCTGATGGAGATTACGCGCCGGGGCCGCGCGGATCGCAACCAGAAGTGAGTGGGGTTTTTGTCGGCACGCCATATGAGCTCGCGCCGCCGGATGTGCGACGGCATGTGATCGTCGGCGCGCAGGCACTTCTCGCCCGGGCCGGCTATTTTCGCAGCGGAATTGACGGGCATTTTGGGCCGGGCACGGCAACGGCGGTGCGCGCTTTTCAAAGCCAGACGGGAATTCTGCCGAATGGCCGGTTGAACATGGAAACGCTGTCGGCGCTCGGTCTGCTTCCGGGCCAGCACGCGCCACGCATCCAATTACGACGCCGGCCTCTGCTGCGCCGGCCGGTTTATCGCGGGCAGTGGATCCCGTGGTAAGGAACTTGTCTCGTTAGGCGACGTAGAGGCGGGCGTGCCGCGCGCTCAAGGAGAGTTAGCGCGCCGTCTTGATTGCGGCGACACGCTACCGTTCGCTTGTGAATTGCACAGACTGCATGTCGGCAAAAACCGTGCCCACAAAGACGCGCGCCTCGATCCGGAGCAGGAGCCGATCGGCATCGTCAGAAATCCAGGCGCTGGCCTGGCGGAATTTCTCGTGCGGCTCCAGTTGGCGCTTTTTGTTGATCTTGCTCAGCTGCAAATTGAGCTTTATCGCGTTGTAAGTGCCGGCGCCGACTTTCACACTCTCGTGCCCCGCAACCGTAATGGTGGCGAGATATCCGTTGGTGGCCGGATAGACGACGAGCCGATGCACGGTGCCGTCTGTGAGCGGCTGGCTGCGAAGGAGGAGAAGCGCGGAGTGCAGGTCGAGCAGGCCCGGAAAGTTAAAAGCCTTGGGCGTCGGCGGCTTCTTTGTCTTCGTATCGGTGCGCGTGCGGACGACGCCACCGGCATTGAAGACCAAATCGGTCGTCACTGTCTTGCTTCGCAACTCATCCACCTGATTCATGAGCAGCGGACGCAGCGTGGCGGCGTCGGCGGTCGCGCGATGTTGCACGTCAAATCGCCAGAGCGCGCGCACGACACCAGTGGTCTGGCCGGTGCCGATCAGTTGCAGATGACCGCCGCTTTTGCCGAAGCTGATCTCGGCGGTGGCGGCGGCGACGTCGTTCCACCCGAACTGATAGGTGGCCCGCATCGGGCGGGGATTCGGGAAAACGCCGCGCTCCGTCCGGGTGACAGTCTTCTCCCAGTCGGAAGCGGCCGACGCCTTGCCACACGCTAGAGCCACCCCAATCCCGATCGCGAGGAAGGTGACGCCACGCATTTTGCAACCTTCTGTGCGAGCCGGCCGGTTGCAACCCGGAGGGCAGCGGATAGGCGCTATAGGACCGATACGCCTAACGAATGCGGATCAGGGCTTGGACTTGCTTGGGCTGGCCGAGGTCTTCGGGGCGGCGGCGCCTGGCTTATTCAATTGCGTGATCACGTCGGTTGTGAAATCGAAGCTGTCCTTCGCAAACATGACCGTCGGGACGCCGTTCAAGCTCACGCCCGATTTGTCAAAAACGAGGTCCATGCTATCGGCGCGCACCCTAGTCATGACGACGTCCGTGATCTCCTTCACGATCCCGTCACGCATCCGCACAGCCTGCTCTTGCAACTGCTTCTCGCGCGTTTGGCGGAACTCGTTGATCTCGCGCTCCATGTTCTTAATGCTGGCGATTTTCTCATCGCGGTCTTTCGCCTTTTGCGTCTTCGCGTCGGCGCTCAAAGCCGGCGCTTCGAGTTGCTGGTTGAGCTTGTTGATTTCGTCCAGCGCCTTTTTGTAGGCGTCCGCGCGATCGTCGTATTCCTTCTTCGCGGAGTTCTTGGCTTCGTTGATTTTCGTCTCGGCGTCCTTGGTTTTGTTATATTCCTTGAACGCGCGATTCATGTCGATGGTGCCGACTTTCATGCCTTGCGAAAAAGCCGCGGCGGGCAATGCAAAGGCGGCGAAAAGGGCCATGAGGGTAGGTGTTTTCATAGATGTAGGGTCAGACTGGTAATCGGGAAGGCGTTAGACTGCAAGTGCCGGGTGTCGTTCAAAATTGATAGCCGACGCTGAAGTTGAACTTGCCGCTGCTCGATCCCTGATTGCCTTTGATGGGGAAGCCGTAGTCAAGCCGCAGCGGCCCAACCGGCAGGTCGAGACGGATGCCGACGCCGACATCCCCTGCGAGGCCCGCAGTGTCGAAATCATACGCGTCGGAATGCACAAAACCGGTGTCGTAGAAGACGGCGACGCGCACTTTGGGAATGATGGGAAAGGTGTCTTCGATCGTAAAACGCGCCAGCGACCGGCCGCCGAGCGGCTCACCATTGGAATCCCTCGGACCGACATCCCGGTAGTTGAAGCCGCGCAGATCGTTCGAGCCGCCGAGGAAAAGACGATCGAAAATCGGCACCTCACCGCTGCCGCCCCAGCTGTCAATGACCGCCACCTCTCCGTTGAGGAGAAGGATGTTGTCGAGCGGGAGCAAGAAGTATTGCGAGGCTTGGAAATCAAATCCGTAGGTCTGGACGTCGCCGCCGAGGAAACCACCGGCGACGTGCGGCGTCAGGATGAAACGGTGGCCGCGGCGGGTGAGAAAGACATTGTCGCGCGTGTCGTACACGTAGGAAGGCGTGAGCTCGCTCTTCAAACGGGTGCCCGCTTCGATCTGGATAAAAGGAGAAGCCGTGGCGTCGACGTTGAAAATCTCCACCTCTTCCAACCGATAGGTCAGGCTGGTGTAGGAAAACGGGGTCAGTGGCAAGCGCGTGCTGATCGAGAAACCGTAATCGCGCTCATCGTAAATCGAGCTGAGAAAGCTCGCCCCGTGATAGAACAATTCCCCGCCTAACGAGAAACGATAACCGAGAAAGTAGGGTTCGGTGAGCGAGAGCTCGTAATCCTGGCGCTGCGATCCGAACTGCGCCCGGGCGCGGAATTTTTGGCCAGCACCGGTAAAGGAGGGCCAGTTGAACAAATCGAAGTTGCCCTGCGAAAATTCCACGAATCCGATGATGCTGTCGATCGTGCTGTAGCCGGCGCCGAACTGGAGCGAGCCGGTGCGCTTTTCCTCGACCTGCACGAGAAGATTCCGCCGACTTGGGATGCCGGTTTGCTCTGGGAAAGTGTCGACCTTCTCGAAATAACCGAGGTTTTGGAGTCGCTGCTTCGAGACATCGACGCGGACGGTATTATAGACGTCGCCCGGCAAGACCAGAACCTCACGGCGAATCACCTTGTCCTTCGTGCGCGTGTTGCCAACAATATTGACTCGCTCGACAAAGGAGCGTTCGCCCTCCGTGATCGTGTAATGAAGGTCGACCAGCCCCGGCCCGGCCGCCGTTCCTTCGGGGTGAACATCGACATCCACGAAACCGCCGGCGCCATAGCCGTCGTTCATCGATTTCGTGTCCGCGGCGAGCGCTTCGGGACTATAAACCGCTCCTTCCTTCATCTTCAGGATCGCGCGCAACCTTTTCTCGTCTGTCACCTCCTGGCCGGAGAAAGTGAGTTGGCGCACGTGATATTGCGCGCCCTCTTTGATAACGATGACAAGACGCAAACCGTCCGCCGACCGCTCCTGCCGCACCTCCGGGATCGCGACGTCGATGTAGCCCTTGTTTTGGTAAAACTCACGGATGCTGTCGAGATCCTGCTGCAACTGCGCCTGATCGAGCCGCCCCGACTTATCGAAAAGGGCGAGCACTGTCTTCGCCTTCGTCTTCATCTGCTTGCGCAGTTTGCGATCGCTAAAAGTCTTGTTTCCCTCGAAGCGAATCGCGCGCACCGCACCCTTTTCGCCTTCGTTGACCGTGTAAACGGCGCGCGCAGTCCCGCGCTCTTCGTTGTTCACGACTTGGAGGTCCACCTTCACGTCGGTAAACCCTTTGCCTTGGTAATAATCGTTAATCGACTCGCGACCTTCCTCGAGCTTCTCCGCATCGGAGGGGCCCGGGAGTTTGAATTTGACTCGCTTGCGCACCGCAGCGGCGCTGAGCTTCTGCGCCCCGTCGATCTCGATTTCGGTGATGAGCGCCCGGGTCGCGAGGATCACCTGCACGCGCACGCCCGCGCCCGAGGGCTCGCCAAAGATGCGCACGTTCTGGATTTTGCCGGTATCGTAGAGCCCGCGGATGTCCTCTTCCACCGTCGTCTCGGAATAACGAGTGCCGACTTTCGTGCGCATGTTCGCGAGGACCCGCTCCTTGCTCACCGTTTGCGGCCCGACATAGCTGACGTCGATCCCGGTAATGGTCGCGCCTTCCACGCTCTGCGCCCGCGCTCCTTGCGGAAAAGCGACGGCCAGGCTTAACAGAAGAGAAAAAGCCGCAAGGCGGCCTAACGAAATGAGATTTGTCATAGAAAAAACGACCGCTAAGCCGGAAGAAAGTTACGGAGAATTTCGCGTACTAGATGGGTAATGCGGACGGCAACGTCAAGGCAGGAGTTGGAAGAATTGCTGATTGCTGCTCTTCCAATCAGCAATCAGCAATCATCAGTCGGCAATCAAATGAGCTCATACCAGTTGTTGCGCCGTCGCGGCTCGTAACCGGCCCCGCGAATCAGCGCTTCGATCTTCTCCGCGTCGAGCTGGAAGGTCGTGCCCGCGCTGCTCACGACGTTTTCTTCCATCATGACCGAGCCGAAATCATTCGCGCCATACTTGAGCGCGACCTGCCCGATCTTCGGCCCTTGCGTCACCCAGGAGCTTTGGATGTTGGGAATGTTATCGAGAAAAATCCGCGCCAGCGCCTGCATCCGCAGATACTCGGCAGAGCCGGTTGGATGCTCGACTCTTAACACTGTGTGCTGGGGCTGAAACGTCCAGCAGATGAACGCGGTGAAGCCGCCGCTCGCGTCTTGCTGGTCGCGCAGCCGCTGCAAATGCTGCACCCGATCCTCGACCGTCTCGACATGGCCGAACATCATCGTGGCGCTCGATTTCAAACCCAGCTCGTGCGCGACCTGCATCACTTCGAGCCATTGATCGCTCTTGCACTTGAGCGGCGCGATCCGTTTCCTAACGGAATCGACGAGGATCTCCCCGCCACCGCCCGGGATCGATCCGAGCCCGGCCTCCTTGAAGCGGGAAATCACCTCGCGCAGCGGCATTGCGAACGTCTCCGCGAAATGCTGAAACTCCGGCGGGCTGAAACCGTGGATGTTGATGTGCGGATATTTCTCCCGGATGTGATGGAGCAGCTCGAGGTACCAATCAAAGCCGAGCTTGGGATGATGTCCGCCCTGCATGAGGATTTGCACTCCGCCGGCGGCGGTCAGCTCATCGAGCTTCTGGTCAAATTGCTCGCGCGTGAGGACGTAATGATCCTCATCCCTTTCCGTCCGGTAAAACGCGCAGAATTTGCAATAAACATTGCAAACGTTCGTGTAATTGATGTTGCGATCGACGATGTACGTGACGATCTCGCGTCCGCTGCCGTCGTAACTTTTCGCCTTCGCCAGGTCGCGCCGCTCATCAGCCAGCGCCCCCAGTTCGGCGAGTGGCCAGCGATATATCTCGAGCGCTTCCGTGGCGGAGATTCGCTCTCCCGTGAGGATTTTTTGCTCCAGCGATATCTGCCCCAGCGCGACCATCGGAGGGCAACTTAGACGAGTGCCCCGAGCTCTGCATCTGGATCATTCGGAGGCAAAATAAAAGGAATATGCCATCGACGGCGTCCTCCCGTAGAATGATGAAGCGGTTCTCGACGAGAGACCCGCGAGGGTGACGAGGGCAAACAGTGATTCCAGATCGAAATGCCGCGCGCGCGCTCGTCCGGTCCCATATCGCCCCTTCGACGCGGGTGAAGACACCCGCGCACATCGCGATTTGCCCGTTCGTTAGGTTAACGAAATAGCCTTAAATGAACTGACGACGTCATCCGGGCCGGCGTCGGTGAAGAAGCATTCGTAAAAGCCCGGACCAAGATCCCAGTGATCGCCCTTGTAGTACTCGTCGCGATAAAAGCGCCAGACGCCGCTAACGACGATCAAAGAGCTGATACGATCGTTCCAAAAGGTCCCGAGAAAATGGAAGCTCAAGTTCGTCCGCGCGTAGGCGCCTTTGAAGCCGACGTGGTCGTAGATAATAACCTCGGGCAAGTGGAGGTTCCCGTCCGTCGGTTTCTCGTGGGAGGGACCCGCGGCGCAAGAGTGGTAACTCAGCGGTTCCAATTTCCATTTCGTGTCGATGATCGCGCCATTATCTGGCGACAGTTCAGATTTCGGTATTTGTCTCATAAGCGGCGTTGGTTATCTGATTTGAACAGGAGACGTCTCGCATGTCGAGCAGGAGATTTGAAGAAAGGATGAAACATGAAAGGAGTGGCTCCAACGAGGTTTAATTTCATCCTTCATTCTTCTTCAAAGTCCGTGTTCGCGATTATCGGAGCGCAGCCGGATCGTCTTGCTTTGCAAATCGTGCGAAGCGCGGATGAAGCGGACGGTTTTACTTTTCGCGCGCATCAAGACTGAATGAGTAATCGCGTTCGCGCCTTGTGATTTCACTCCGCGCAACAGCGCGCTGTCGCTGATGCCAGTCGCGCAGAAGATAATGTTTTTTCCGTTCGCGAGGTCGTCGACGAAAAAGACGCGGCCCAGATCCGCTTCATGGCCCGCGGCGATCAACTCCGTGCGCTCGTTTTCATCCCGCGGCCACATCATGCATTGCATATCGCCGCCGAGACACTTGATTCCCGCCGCGGCCAGAACGGCTTCAGGCGAACCACCGATGCCAACGTAAAGATCGATCCCGCTCTCCGGATAAGACGGGGCCATCGCCGCTGCGATGTCTCCATCGCTGATCATGCGCAACGACGCGCCAACGCGCCGTATTTCCGCGACGATTTTTTTGTGGCGCGGCCGGTCAAGCATCATGACGACGACGTCCTGCACGCGCTTGTTAGAGGCCTTCGCCACAGTAATGAGCGTCTCCTCGATCGGGCTCTCGAGTTTCAAAGTCTCGATCCCCGCGACCTTCATGCTGCGAATGACGGCTGGGCCGTAAGCCAGCTTCATCATATAGAACGACGGGATGTCGCGGAGCGCGACGTTGACTCCTTTTTCCGGACTCGCCGCCGCGATGCAGGTGATCGAGTTCGGCGCGCCTTTGGCGATGTTCGTGGTCCCGTCGATCGGGTCGAGGGCGATGTCGAATTGCGGCGCGCCCGGCAGCCACATGCCGAGTTGTTCGCCTTTGAAAATACCGGGCGCGTCGTCTTTGATCCCCTCGCCGATGACGACTTCGCCGCAGATGTTCATGAGGTCGAACATCCCGCGGATCGCGTCGCAGGCGGCCGCGTCGGCTTTTTCCTTTTCGCCGCGGCCGAGCCAGGCGAGCGCATTGAGGGCGGCGGCTTCGGTCGCGCGGACGAAATCGAATTCGATGATGCGCTCGATGTCGGCGTAGTTCTGCTTTGGGATCCGCATCGAGTGACGTTCGCAAAAGGCCGCGGCCGTGACAAGGCCTGCTGTGTTTATTAGACAGGATCAACAGGATTATTGGGATTAAGAGAGAAGAACTGCGCAGCGGATTCTTCCCATCCTGTTAATCCTGTCTAAGGCCTTTTCTCCGCCGGCGGTTTCGGTTTCGCCGACACTTCATCCTTCGGGGCGACCTCGTATTCCGGTTTCGCCACGCCGAGCAGCCAGTGATCGAACCAGCCAACGATGTGCTCGAGCCGCTCGACCCGATGCCAAGGCTGACCGGAGCGTGAGAGCTCGTGGGTCTCGTTAGGGAACTTCACCATCACCGTCGGGATTTTGCGGAACTTGAGCGCGCGAAACATCTGCTCGCCGCCCGCTCCCGGCGGGGTGCGCGTGTCGTCTTCGCCGAGCACGAGCATGAGCGGCGTCTTGACGTTGTTGATGGAAGTGATCGGCGAACGCGCTTTGTAGTCGCCTTCCGTATCGAGGAACGGCGGCGTCTTGAACCAGCTCGGCTGGAAGAGCGTGAAATCCGCCGTGTACCACCAGTCCGCCCAATCTGCGATGTCGCGCTGGGCCACCGCAGCGGCGAAGCGGTCGGTGTGACCGACGACCCAATCGGTCAGCAGCCCGCCGCCGCTTCCGCCCGTCACACCCAGTTTTTTCTCGTCGATCCCTCCGCGCCTAACGACCTCATCCACGCTCGCCATCAGGTCCTTGAAATCGTCGCCGGGATATTTGTATTGGATGATGTTCCCGAATTGCTGGCCGTAGCTCGTGCTTCCGCGCGGGTTTGGATAAAGCACGACGTAACCCTTCGCTGCCATCCACTGGAACTCGTGTTCGAAGATGTAGCCGTAGGCGGCGTGCGGCCCGCCGTGGATGTTGAGAATGAGTGGATATTTTTTCGTCGGGTCGAATCCCGGCGGCCTTTGCACCCAGGCCTGAACGCGTTTGCCGTCGAAGCTCTCGTACCAGATTTCCTCCGGCTCGGTCAGGTTAAGCTGGGCGAAGAGGGTATCGTTAACGTGCGTGAGCTGGCGCGGCTCCGCTCCCGGCTGGTCGATGCAGAACAAGTCGTTGATGCGCGTCGGAGTGGAAACGAGGCAAACGGTTTTTTTCCCATCGGCCGCCGCGGAATAACGAATGATCGCCTGTTTGCCATGCGTCAGGTCCGTGACGGCACTGTTCGCGACGTCGAAGGCGGCGAGCTGTGTCTGCCCTTCCTTGGCGTAAATATCGATGATGGTTTTGCCATCGGCTGACCAGACAGGCGCGTTGCCGCCCAACCCGCGCGGCGCGGCGTTATCGCCGAAAACGCCGGCGCCCGCGTCGTCATCAAATCCACTCGTTAGGTTGCGCGCCTGCGCGCCCGGCGTGAGATCGATCGTCCAGAGATCGGGCTGCGTATAGGAGTTCACCGGCTCGTCCACGGAGGCGACAAAGGCCGCGCTCTTGCCGTCCGGGCTGAGCGCGAGTGCACCGGTGTCCATCGGAATGGTGAGCAACAGTTTCGCGTCGCCACCTTTCGCGGGGATGACGTAGAGCTCTGTCTTGGGCAGCTCGTAATACGGCTCGACCACGTGCAGCGAGGTGAAGTAAATCTGCGCGCCGTCCTTCGACCAAAAGGCGTTGCCCTCGTCGAAGCGACCGCTCGTGAGCTGGCGGGGCTCGCGCTTTTCGTCCGCACTCTGCAGTGCCTGGATAATCCAAAGATGCTGCGGACGTTTCGGGTCGAGATAGCCTTCGTCGTTTTCGCGGTAGACTGCCTGCGTGATAACGTGCACGTCACTCTCGTGCTCTTCCTCTGCCTTTTCTCCTGCTTTCTCCTTCTTTTTCTTCGCCGCCTGTTTCGCGAGATCCTCGGGATTCGAACTTTCGGTGAAGACGATCCATTTCCCATCCGGCGACCACTTCGGATCGCCCGCTCCCTTCGGCAGATCAGTGAAAACAAAAGCGTCGCCGCCGGCCATCGAGAGCAGGCAAAGCTGAGGTGGCTGCGGCTTCCCGTCCTTCTCGTCTGCGCGGGTGAAAACGAGGAGCTTCCCATCCGGCGACCAGCGCGCGCCGCCATCGTGCGGGCCGTTCGTGAGTTGCCGCGGCGCCTCGCCACCGGCCGTCGCTAGCATCCAGAGGGACGTGTCGTAGCCCTCCTTCTTTTCGTTCACGACCACGCGGACGTAAACAACGCGCGCGCCATCGGGCGAAACCTGCGGGTTGCCGATCCAGACGAAATCGAAAAGATCTTTCTCAGTGATGTTGCGTTTCTTTTCCGCGGCGGCGTGGCCCAGCGGCGCGATCGTTAGGCAAACCAATGGAAGAAGAGCGGTCCGCAGGAGTCGGTTCAACATGCGCTAAACTGGCACTGCCCGCCGGTCGCGCAATCCGTTAGGCCAAAGTCGCGCCTAACGTTTCAGCGGTGCGGGCGCCGGCGAAGCTGGCGGGTTCGGGTAAACGGTGAACTCTCGTCGAACGCGAGATAGTCTTTGCGCGCTGCCTTGAGAATAGCCGCTGGGATGGGCGGCACACGCAGCCGCCCGACCGCCGCGCGGGCAATTCTCTCGTCCGCGACTCCGCTGTCGTTGGAAACGGTTTTGAGATTGCGCGCCCGTCCGCCCGCAGCGGGTAATTCGAAGGTCAATTTCACTGTTCCGGTTGTCGTTCCCGGGTTCGCCGCGACCTCGCGATACCAAACGGGCCCGAGCTGGTCTTCGACAACCTTTTTGTAGCCGTCAATGGTCGGAGGAATATTCGCCGGCATCTCCGGTGTCGTGCGGCAAGAGGAAAGGCCGAGTGCGATGAGACAGAGGAGCGTCCGAGCAGATCGCATCGTGCGCAGAAGGCTAGGAGCCCGGGCTGCGCCGCGCCAATCTTTTTGTTGCGCGGCGCGCGACTGGCCCCTTACTCTTGCCGCGCATGTTTCGTCCTCGGCTCTCTCCGCTCGGCGTGCTCGCCGGTTTGCTTCTCGTTTTCACCTCCTGCGAACGTCATCACCCGGGCGAGCTGCCCGAATTGCAACGGGAACATTTCCACCCGCTCCAGCCCGGAAGAGAGGAAGTGAAGGCCGCCATCCCCACCCCGCCTCTTTCGCCCACGCCCGCCAATTTTTTTCCAGGTCAAACGCCCTAACGAAAAAAGTTTGAACAACGGATTACACTGACGCCACGGATGGAGAGCAGAGATCCAGGAGGGCCCGAATCGAGCTTCCCTATCCGTGTAATCCGCGCTGCAAAAGCGCAGACAAAAAACCAGCCTAACGAAAAGCAGCGCCATGGCCGACGATAAATACCTGCGCACTCCGCCCAACATCACGACGATGCCGCCGGGCGTGCCTTACATCATCGGGAACGAAGGCGCGGAGCGCTTCAGCTTTTATGGGATGCGGACCATCCTCATCGGATTCATGACGCAGTTTCTGGTGAATAAATCCGGCGTGCTCGAGGGCATGCCGCAAAACGAAGCGCAAGGCTGGTTTCATCAATTCGTTTCCTCGGTTTACTGGATGCCGTTCTTCGGCGCGATCATTTCGGATGGCTGGCTGGGGAAATATCGGACGATCCTTTATCTCTCCATCGTTTACTGCTTCGGCCATTTCACCCTAGCGTTGATGGATACATCATTTGCGATCGCTTTCGGACAGAAATGGGTGCTCGCGATCGGGCTGATCCTGATCGCCGCCGGCGCTGGCGGGATCAAGCCGTGCGTCTCGGCGAACGTCGGCGACCAGTTCGGCGAGTCGAACAAGCATTTGCTCGCCCGCGTTTTTGGCTGGTTCTATTTTTCTATCAACCTCGGCTCGGCTTTTTCGATCTGGCTTTGTCCGGTTCTGCTCCGTAGCGAGAAGTGGGGACCTCGTTACGCCTTTGGGCTTCCCGGCGTGTTGATGTTTATCGCCACGATCATCTTCTGGCTCGGCCGCAAGAAGATGGTGCACATCCCGCCGGCCGGGCTTGGCTTTCTGCGCGACCTGAAGAGCAAGGAAGGGCGGAGCGTGCTCGCGCGTGTCTGGAAGATCTTTGCCTTCACCATGATTTTCTGGGCGCTCTGGGATCAGAGCAGCGGCGGCGAATGGACCCTCCAATGCCAGCATATGGATCTCCATTTCTTCGGGATCAATTTTCTGCCCGAGCAGGTAAACGTCGTAAACGGGATTTTCATCCTGGCGATGATTCCGTTGTTCAATTACTGGCTCTATCCGGCGATCAGCCGCGTCTTCCCCCTCACGCCTTTGCGCAAGATCGGCATCGGCTTGTTCCTCACCGCCCTTTCCTTCGTCGTCATCTGGGGAATCCAACTCAGCATCGATCACGGCGGCCACCCGAACGTCGGCTGGCAATTCCTCGCCTACATCATCCTGAGCGCGGGCGAAGTCATGGTTTCGATCACCGGCTTGGAATTCTCCTACACGCAGGCGCCGAACCGCATGAAGAGTTTGCTCATGGCGATGTGGCTGCTCTCCATCGCGCTCGGAAATCAAATACCGTCGCTCATTAGTTTCCTCCTCCCGAAACTGAAAGCGGCGGGCATGAATCTGGAAGGGGCGAATTACTTCCGTTTCTTCACCCTGCTCATGTTTG
Source organism: Chthoniobacterales bacterium (assembly GCA_013815325.1). Classification (GTDB taxonomy): domain Bacteria; phylum Verrucomicrobiota; class Verrucomicrobiia; order Chthoniobacterales; family UBA10450; genus Palsa-1392. The sequence continues at coordinate 29,090 of JACDGM010000002.1, read as the reverse complement.
CTGCTGCCGTCATTTACGTCTTCGTCTCGCGTCACTACCGCGAACGGACGTATCTCCAATCGCAGGAGCCTGGGATTCACGGCCCGCCTGAGATGGCGACCGAACTCGGGATGCCGTGAACGGAGAATCGGGCCGCATAACTCAGGTCAGTTAATCGTTAGGCAAAATTGTCGTCTTTTACCTAACGATCTAACGCTTCAATGCTTCAAGAAACTGGCAGCGCCTTGGCGAACGTGGGACGAGTGAACGAGGAAAGGACCCCGGCGGCCAATCGGCGGTCGTCTCAACGTCCACCCTCCATGTCGCCATTGCAGATCGTTCATCTGGAGGCCAGCGCGGCCGACGCCGCGGTCGTTCGCGCGGAGCTCGAACGCAACGGCATCGAGTCCGCCGCCCAGCGCGTGCGGACGGAGGAAGAGTTCGTTAGGGCGCTGGACGCGCCGGAGCTCGACCTCATTCTCGCGGAGCGATTCCTCCCAGAGCTTGATGGACTTCACGCTCTCGCGCTTGCTCAAGCGAAACGGCCCGGAGTGCCCTTCATCTTTGTCGTCGGCAAGCTCACTCCCGACGAAGGCATCGCCATCTTGAACGCGGGTGCGAATGATTTCGTCCGCAAAGAATATCTCTCGAAACTTGGCCCGGCTGTCCGGCGCGCGCTGCGCGAGGCGCGTGCCGAACGCGACCTGCAAAATGTCCGGCGGGACCTTCTGCAACACGCCGAGCTGCTCGATCTGGCGAGCGACGCCATCGTCATCTGCGACTCGACCGGCGGGATCACTTATTGGAATCGCGGGGCCGAGCGCATCTATGGCTGGAAACGCGAGGAGGCGCTCGGTGAGAACGTGGACGAGTTGCTAAAAACTCGCGCCGCCGAAACCCTCGGCTGGCTCCAAGCGACTTTCCGCGCGGAAGACCATTGGGAAGGCGAACTCTGGCAAACCCGCCGCGACGGTGGCGAGATCGTGGTCGCGAGCAGTTGGACGCTGACCGATACGAAGCCGGATGCGCCCTGGTTGCAAATCAACGCCGACGTGACCGATCGCGTCCGCGCAGCGGAGGCGCTGCGCCGGAGCGAGGAACGCTATCGCCGTTTTGTCGATGAAGATCTGACCGGCAACCTCATGATGAAACCCGATGGCGCAATCCTGACCTGCAACCCGGCGTTCGTCCGGATTTTTGGTTTTGATTCCATCGAGGAAGCGAAGAGGGCGAACTTTATGTCGCTCTTGCGCACGAAAAAGGAAGGGCTCGACCTGCTTGCGGAGATCCGGCCTAACGAGAGTGTGGAGCGCGACGAACTGGAGATGCGGCAACGCGATGGGGACGCGGTTTATGTCGCCGCCAGATTCACCGGGAGTTTCGACCCCGCGGGCCATCCGACCGAGCTGAAGGGTTATCTTTTTAATGATACCAAACGCAAGCGGCTCGAGCAGCAGCTCATCCAGGCGCAGAAGATGGAGGGGCTCGGCACGCTTGCTGGCGGCATTGCGCACGACTTCAATAACATTCTCGCCATCATCCTCGGCTACACCACGCGCATCGAGGAATGGCAGTCGCACCCCGAGCGCGTCTCGGAGGCGATCCGTGTCATCCGCGAGGCGGTCGAGCGCGGCGCTGCGCTGGTCCAGCAATTACTCACTTCAGCCCGCCAAACCGAAGCGCAGGTTGCCCCGCTCGATCTCAATGCCGTGCTCCGCGAAATGGACAACATGCTCGGAGCGACTTTCCCGAAGACGATTAATTTCGTGCTCCATCTGCAACCAAACCTGCCGCTGGCGAAGGCCGATCGCAGCCAGATTCATCAAGTGCTCCTGAATCTCTGCGTGAATGCGCGCGACGCCATGCCGGACGGAGGCACGATTACGCTCGAGAGCGCCACCACGCCTGGTGCGGAGCTCGGCGAACATTTTACCGGCGTGACGGCCGAGCGCTACGCCTGCATCCGCGTTGTCGACACCGGCGGTGGCATCAGCAAACAGGTGAAGCCGCATATTTTCGAGCCGTTCTATACGACGAAGGAGCGCGGCAAAGGGACGGGGCTGGGGCTGTCGGTCGTTTACGGCGTGGTCAATAATCACCGCGGTTTCGTGCAGGTGGATAGTGAGCCTGGCTACGGCACCACCTTCAGTGTTTATCTGCCGCTGGAGCACGTCGCTGAACCCGCCGCGGGGGAGGGCGAGAATGCTCCGGCTCGGCCTAACGATCCCGCGCGCACCATCATGCTGGTGGAGGACGAAGAGATGTTGCGCGGGCTCGGGGTCATCATGCTCGAGGGCGACGGTTATCGCGTACTCGCGGCCAAGGACGGCGTGGAGGCGGTGGAAATGTTCACCGAACATAAGGACGAGATTGGTCTCGTCCTCTGCGATCTCGGCTTACCTCGGCTCGGCGGCCGTGAGGTTTTTCTGAAGATGAAAGAGCTCAAACCTAACGTGCGCGCGATCGTGGCGAGCGGTTATCTCGAGCCAAATATTCGCTCCGAGATTTTGAAAGCCGGCGTCATCGACACGATCCAGAAACCGTATGATTTTCGCGAGATGCTCGAGAAAATCCGTTCGATCATCGGACAGCCAAATGCCGACGACGATCAGCCGCAACTCTTCTGAGGCTACGGATGACGGCGGCTGCTCGCGCGCATCATCGCACCTCCCTCGCACTCGGCTGGGAAGCGGCGCGGGCGAATCTTTGGCCGGCGTTGCTGATCCAGGCGCTCATGTTCGGCTTGCTCGCGGCTTATTATTGGATGCCCGCGGCGAGTCGGACGCTCCAGGGGATCGCGGATTACAAAGCGAGACATGGAGTCCTCTTCGTCGTCGGCGCGGCCGTCCTCGCCGGCGCGATTTTACCTGAACTTTTCCTCATCATCTTTTTTCAGCGCGCGCATCCGACGCGGCGAAACCTCCACAATCTTCTTTTTACAATTCCGATTTGGGCGCTCGATGGTTCGTTGGTCGATCTCCTCTATCGAAGCGAAGCGGCCTGGTTCGGCAACGTCGTCACTGTGCCGGTGGTGCTCGCCAAAATCTGCGTTGACCAATTTGGCTACAACCCATTTTTCGCCGCGCCTTTCGGCGTCCTTACCTACGAATGGAAAAACAGCGGATTCAGCCGGGAGTCGTTAGGCCGGGGCTTTACTTGGGCGCATTACCGGGACAAAATCGTGCCCACCCTGCTCGCCACCTGGGCCGTTTGGATTCCGCTCATGGCGATCATTTACTCCCTGCCGCTCGCTTTGCAGTTCCCGCTCTTCAGCCTCGCGCTCGTTTTTTGGGTGCTCCTGCTCACTTATATGACGAATAGCTTCGCGGCGAAAAAGAGTCGCACGGAAGGCGCTCCCGCTGTTGTGTCGCCAGCGGTCCCAGAATCAATCCGATGAAATCGCACGAAATCTTCCAGCAGATGTCGCCCGCTTTGGCCGGAGAAATTTTCAGCTATCTGCAGAAAGAGCAGAAGCCGGTCTTGAAAGCTGCCATCCAGGGACTGGCGAATCAGCGCAACCTGCGCGCCGTCTTCGTCGAGCGCAAGCCGCCTAACGAACGAACCATTTGGTTGCAAAGCGCGCTCAGCCGTAAAATCAGCGACACCCTCGCCGCCCATCTGCTCCAGGCCTGGCTGCTCGGCGCGCAAAAGCCGATGCTTTGCGATTTGCTCGACTCGGTCGGGATCAAGCGGGACGAGGACGGCACCGTGGAAAATCTGCCGGAGTCGCCGCCGAAAGAAAAGCTCACCGAAGCGGTCACCCAATTGATCGAAAAATATCCAGCGGAAGCGGTCGCGGTATATCTGCACGCCTTCCATGACATGGACAGCGAAGTGAGCTGGCCGCCGTTAGGCGAAATCCTCGCGGAAGACGAGCGGCTGCAGTTGGGCGTTCGTTAGCCCGAGACGCGCCCCCGCCTTCGCTATCTGTCATCCCGAGCGGAGCGAGGGACCTCACGGATAACTCCCCGGGTCGCGATCTGATGGCCGTCTCGAGTGGCTCGTGAGGTCCCTCGCTGCGCTCGGGATGACAATTTAAGAATGCGCCGTTATCCGGCTTCGCTAGGCGAGAAAATGCCGCAGGGCTTCGTGAACGCCGGCGCCGAATTCGTTTTCTGACACCCAACCGCCCCCGCGGCGCACCGCTTCCTTCACCTCCGCGATCGCGTTCGCGGGACAGGCGGGCAGCGCCGCGTAACGGCCATCGAGCATCGAGAGATCATTGTGATGATCGCCGCAGGCAAAGATCGCTTGCTTCGGCGTATTCGTTAGGCGCGAGAGTTCCGCGAGCGCCGCTCCCTTGTGGTAATCAGCATGGCAGAAGCGCAAATAAATCGTGTTTCGCTGATAATGGAACTTCGGTTCCTTCGCTTTTGCCCGGTCGATGAATGCCGTGAGAAGGTCCATCTCCTCCTCGCTCGTCGCGATCAATCCCGCAGCTCCCTCTGCTTCATAAATGACGCGCGCCTTTGTTTTCTGCCCGACAAAATCGACCACCTCCGCGAGGACCGACGACGCATTGTTGTAAAGCTCCGCGTGGGCTTGAGCGCAGCGCGCGTTCCAGTCGCCCCATGGTTCCCATCCCCGCGCCGACGGGCGAAAAACGTCGCGTTCGCTCGTGAGGATGAAATCGGGCAGAAGCGGGAATGCGAAATCCTCGAGCCCTTCCTCGAGCAAGCCCACCGAACGCCCCGTATTGATCGCCCAAATCGTTCCCTCTTTTTGCAGCTGCCCGATCAATTCCATGCAGTCGCGATTGAAGACCGGATCATTGGCATGCGAAACGAGCGTTCCGTCGAAATCGGTGCTGATGAGTTGAATCTTACCGGCCATGGAACGGCAACTTGCCTCGCCGGGCGGCCAAGTCCAGACTGATCCTTGGAATGAAATCGGCCTACGAACTCGCCATGGAGCGCCTCGAAAAAAAAGCGCCGACCGTCTCGCTGACCGATGCGCAGAAAGCGGCAATCGCAGAGATCGATTCCACTTTCAAGGCGCGTATCGCCGAGAAGGAGCTCTTCCTGCAAGGCCAAATCCGCGAGACACAGCAGAGCGGCAACTTCGGCGAAACCGAAAAGCTGGAGAAGCAATTATCTGTCGAGCTGCGTCGCTTGCACGAAGATTGCGAGGAGAAAAAAAGCAAGCTGCGCGCATCCTTCGCGAAATAAATTTCAGCCGCCCGAAGCTTTTCGTTGACGGCTCGATGAGGTTTTTGCTAAAACCAAAAGACTGGAACAGAGCGCGCCGCCAAAAGCTCTGGTCGTTAATTTTGGTTGGTGTTTGTCGGAGGCGACGGGAGAGATTCCGTCGCCTCCGTTTTTATTGGAGCGCCCGAATCTTCTTTTGCCAACGGTGAGCGCTCGCGCCTAAGGTAGCGCCCCGCGACCCGCGACCCATGTTTGCCGTCCAACCCGAGCTCAAAGTTTTCTCTGGCTCCGCGAATCGCGAGTTGGCGCAGCAAATTTGCGCGGTCATCGGCGTGCCCCTCGGCCAGGCGACGATCAGCTCGTTTCCCGACGGCGAGACTTACATCAAGATCGACGAGAACATTCGCGGTCGCGACGTCTTCATCGTGCAGCCGACCTGCCCGCCGACGAACCAGCACCTCATGGAGCTGCTCATCATGGTGGATGCGGCGCGCCGCGCCAGCGCCGATCGCATCACGGCGGTGATTCCGTTTTTCGGTTATGCCCGGCAGGATCGTAAAGATCAGCCGCGCGTCCCGATCACCGCGAAGCTGGTTGCGAATCTCCTCACCGCTGCGGGCGTGAGCCGCGTGCTCACGATGGATCTGCACGCGCAGCAGGTGCAGGGATTTTTCGATATCCCGGTCGATCATTTGTATTCGCTGCCGGTCTTGATCCGATACCTGCGGGATCGCCTGAAGCGCAAAACGGTCGTCGTTTCGCCCGACGTCGGCGGTTTGAAAATGGCCTCCGCTTACTCGCAAGCGCTCGGGGTGAATCTGGCAATCGTGGCCAAGCAGCGCAAAAGCGCGACCGAGACCGAGGCGCAATATCTCATCGGCGAAGTGGAAGGTCACGATGTGCTTTTGGTCGACGACCTCACCGAGACCGCGGGCACGCTCACCTCTGCGACGGAGATTTTGAAAAGGAACGGCGCCCTCGATGTTTACGCCGGAGTCGCCCATGCCGTGCTCGCCGATATGGCGATCGAGCGGTTGCAAAAGTCCCAGATTAAGGAATTGATTACGACCAACAGCACGCCTGTTCGCGCGGTGGCAGGATTTACCACCACGGTGCTTTCCGTCTCGGAGCTGCTCGGCGAAAGCATTAAACGGATTCATCAGGACGAATCCGTCTCGTCGCTCTTCAAGATCGATAACGGCAAAAAAACAACCAACTGATACCATGGCCAAACAAGTAAAACTCACCGCGACCCGCCGTTCCGGCATCGGGCGCTCCGCCGTTCGCAAGATCAAAGCGCAAGGCTCTGTGCCAGCGGTCATCTATGGCGGCAAGACTCAGCCCGAGCTGCTGCAGGTCGCCAAACGCGACATTTCAAACATGCTGAGCCGCGCGTCCGGGGAGAATATTCTCGTCGAGCTAGAAATCGATGGTGAGAGTGGCGGCCGCTTGGCGCTCGTGCAGGAAGTGCAGCATTCCCCGCTCGGCGGCGACATTTTGCACGTCGATTTTCACGCCGTCTCGATGGATGAAATGATCGAAGCCGAGGTGCCGCTGGAGCCGACCGGTACCGCGGAAGGTGTCAAAACTTTTGGCGGCTTGCTCGAGCAGAACGTGCGTTCGCTCGAGATCGAATGTCTGCCCCGCGATCTCCCCGATGTCATCACCGTGGACGTGTCGCACCTCAACATTGGTGACGCGATTCATGTGCGCGAAATCAAGCTGCCCGAAGGGGTCACCACCAGTGTCCCAGCCGATCTGACTGCCTTCTCGGTGCTCGCACCGACGGTAGAAGAAGCGCCTGCGGCCACGGCCGAAGCGCCGACAGCGCCGGAAGTCATCACCGCGAAGAAGGAAGAGCCGGAAGCGGCCGCGGGCGGCGCGAAGGAAACGAAGAAGTAGCAGCAATCCCTTTCCCGAGTCGCCCCAGCTTGTCATCCCGAGTGAAGCGAGGGACCTCACAAGCGTCGCTCGACCCGATTCGCTCTGGACCACCTTGATCCTGGCTTGTGAGATTCTTCGCTGCGCTCAGAATGACAACCGCTGCGCCGGAGCAGTCGTGAACGAAGAAGTCGCGCCGATTCGCCTGGTCGCCGGCCTGGGAAATCCCGGTCGCGAATATCAGCGAACGCGCCACAACGTTGGTTTCATGGTTCTCGACCGGCTCGCGGCCGATCGCAAATTGCCATGGGATTACTCCGAAAAATGGGGCGCGGCCTGGGCGAAGAGTGAAGTGATTCTAGTGAAGCCGGCCACCTTTATGAACCGCAGCGGCGAAGCGCTTTCCGCGATCGCCAATTTTTACAAAATAGCGGCCTCGGAAATTCTCGTCGTCATCGACGATTTCGCTCTACCGCTCGGCCGGCTGCGCATCCGCTTGCACGGCAGCTCCGGCGGGCACAACGGCCTCGAATCAATTTTCCAGCATTTCGGCACCGAGTCAGTACCCAGGTTGCGCGTCGGAATCGGCGCTGCGCCTGTCGAGGGCGCGGTCGATTACGTGCTCGGCAGATTTTTTGAAGAAGAAAAAAAGCTGCTCGACGAGACGCTCGTGCGTGCGGCGGAAGCGGTGCGGTGCGCCATCGACAAAGGAGCAAATGCTGCGATGAATGCTTTCAACAAAACACCCGAAATATGACCAATCGTTATGAAGCTCTAATCGTGCTCAACACGCAGGGCAAAGAAGATGCAGTGAAGGACATTGTGGACCGTCTGGAGTCCGAATTTCAGAAAGAAGGCGCGACCGTCGAGCAGGTCCAGAAGATGGACAAACGGCCGTTTTCCTACGTCGCGGGCGAGCTCGAAGCGGGCTTCTTCGTGAACTTTATTTTCCACGCCGACTCGCAGCTCATCACAAAGCTGCGTTCAAAGTTCAAGCTCGACCCGGAAGTTTACCGGCAGCATTACCAAAAGTTGCAGGAGAAAAAAGAACAGCCGGCGAAGAAGAGACTGGCCGAGGCGAAGTAGTTTCGCTAAACCCGCCGCATGTCCGCCAGCTACAACAAGGTTTTCCTGCTTGGAAACGTGACGCGTGATCCCGAGGTGCGCTACACGCCGAAGGGGAGCGCAGTCACCGATCTCGGCATCGCCGTCAACCGGCAATACACGCTCGATAACGGAGAAAAGCGCGAGGAAGTCACATTCGTGGACGTGACGTTTTGGGGTCGCACCGCTGAGGTCGCGGGCGAATACCTGAAAAAAGGCCGCTCCGTTTTTATCGAAGGCCGGCTCCAGCTCGATAGTTGGGACGACAAACAGTCGGGCCAAAAGCGGACCAAACTGAAGGTCATCGGCGAGATGATGCAAATGCTCGGCAGCCGTCCCGGGGGAGGTGGAAGCGGCGCCAGCGCTGAACCCGAAGAGCCGCCGCGCGGACAGTCGAGCAGCGGCAGCAGTTCACGCGGAGCGTCCGCGCCGAAGAGCGCCCCACCTTCCGAACCGGACGACGACGAGATTCCGTTCTAGCGCGGCGCGAGTCGCCTTGTTCGGGTAGCGCATGCGTCTCGCGTGCTGGTCGACGCGTCTCGCGGCGACGAACTTTCCTGACCGCGTGGACGCCATGACAACACTGTCATGCAAGAAAGGTTCGCGAACGCGGTACCCCTTCACCAGCACGCGAGACGCATGCGCTACCCAGCCCCGATTCTTCCGCCGCCACGTTCCATGAAATCGAAGAAAGTGGCATTCTGCGTATTCGAGATTACGGTTTTACCTCATGCCATCTACGTATTCTGTTACCGAAGCGCAGTCTGCGTTGCCGGCGCTTTTGAAAAAGGCGCATGGTGAATTGATCCTCATTACGCGTCGCGAAAAAGCCGTGGCTTATATCGTGTCGGCTGAGCGAATGGCCGCGATCGCAGAGACCTTGGAAATCATGGCTGATCCTAAAGCTATGGAAGCGGTGCGGCGGGCGCGCGGCGGGAAAGGGAAATATTTTCCGCTCGCCGCCTTAGATGAAAATTGAGCTCGAGCAGCAGGTCCTCAATTTTGTCGGATCACTGGCGCCGGAACCTCGCCGCGCCTTGCGGGAAGGGCTCAGAAAACTCGTCCAAGAGAAAGGCAGTATCCGGGCGCTGGAAGGCGATCTGGAAGGTTTCTACCGGCTGCGCGTCGGACGTTATCGCATTATTTTTTTCTATCGCTCGGAGCGACGGACGCGTCAGATTCGCTGTGTCTACGCCGCCCATCGCACGCTCGTCTACGAAGTATTTGCCCAGCATCTTCACGAGCTTCTCGAACCATGAACAGCACAGAAGCCTGCATCGCGCTCAATATGGTCGCGAAAATGGGGCCGGTGCGCTTGCGCAAGTTACTCGAAGTTTTCGAGTCACCAGAGCGCATTCTTTCTGCGAAACACGGCGACCTGCGCAAAGTCGACGGCATCGGCAGTGAAGTCGCCGAGCAGATCGCCAACTGGGAAAGCGCGGTCGACCTACCGGGGGAACTGAAGCGCATTCGCGATTTCGGCGCGGAAGTGATCACGGCCAGTTCGCCCAGCTACCCGCGGCAGCTGCGTGAAATTCACGCGCCGCCTATCGTTCTTTACGTCTGGGGCGAACTGACGGAGCGCGATCAACACGCCATTGCCGTGATTGGTTCGCGGCGCACCAGCCATTACGGCGCGGAAAGCGCGAAGAAGCTCTCTTATCAGCTCGCCTATTCCGGCCTAACGATCGTAAGCGGGCTCGCCCGCGGCATCGACACGGCCGCGCATCAGGGCGCGCTCGCCGCGAAAGGGCGAACAATTGCCGTGATTGGTTCCGGCCTAACGAAGCTTTATCCGCCGGAAAATGCCGCGCTCGCCGAAAAAATTCACGACGGCCACGGCGCCGTTGTCTCCGAGTTCTCGATGGAAATCGAACCCGACCGCCAGACCTTCCCGATGCGCAACCGCATCATCAGCGGTTGGAGCCACGGCATTCTCGTCGTCGAGGCCGGCCTGAATAGCGGCGCGCTCATCACCGCGTCGCAGGCGATCGAGCAGGGCCGATCGGTTTATGCGGTTCCAGGCCACATCAACGCGCCGACTGCGCATGGCTCCAACCGCCTCATCCAACAGGGCGCGAAGCTCGTCATGGATGCGAGCGACATTCTCGACGACCTGCAAATTCTTCTTCCCGAAAAACAAAAATTCCCGATCGACGCGGCGCGGGTGTTGCCGGAGTTGTCGGACGCCGAACGCCGCGTTTATGACGCTATCCTCCCCACCGAAACGCCCATCGATCAGATCTCGACGAGCTGCGATTTGCCCGCCGCGACCGTCTCTTCCGTTCTCCTCCGCCTCGAGTTGAAACGGCTGGTGAAACAGCTTCCCGGCAAATATTTCGTGAAGCTGTCGTAGCGAGCACGCTCCGTGCTGCTCCGACTTGCAAAGATCGCCAACGAGGTCTAGTTGGCATCCCTTCATGGCCAAAACCCTCATCATCGCGGAGAAACCCAGCGTCGCCGGCGACCTCGCCCACGCTCTCGGCAAGGTCCCGAAAAAGGGCGACTACTACGAGAACGAGCAATACGTCATCTCCTCGGCCGTGGGTCATGTCGTTGAGTTGGAAATGCCCGAAGACATCGACAAAAAGAAATACGGCTACTGGCGATTGGAGACGCTTCCCATCATCCCGAAAAAATTCGGATTGAAGCCAATTGCCGATTCCAAGAGCCGCTACGAGCAGCTAAAAAAACTTCTCCACCGCAAGGACGTCGACACGGTGATAAACGCCTGCGACGCCGGCCGCGAAGGCGAGCTCATCTTCCGGAACCTCTACGAACTTTCGAAGTCAAAGCTCCCCGTAAAACGCGCCTGGATGCAGACCATGACCACGGAAGGCATACGCGAAGCATTCAAAAAACTCCGTGACGGTGAGCAATTGGCCGGGCTTGCGGACGCCGCGCGCTCCCGCAGTGAGAGCGATTGGCTCATCGGGATCAACGGCACCCGCGCCCTAACGAAACGCATCTTTGGCTCACGCGCCGGCAACGTCGCCAGCGTTGGTCGCGTGCAAACACCTACTCTCGCGATTGTCTTCAATCGAGAGCTGGAAATCCGCAATTTCAGACCGCGCGCTTACTGGCGCGTGACTGCAAAATTCGGGGTCGCGAAAGGCGCCTATGAAGGGGTTTATCAGCGGCCGGACTTTAAGAAGAACGCGAACGACGAGCACGACCGCGTCGATCGGGTCTGGGAGAAAGCGATCGCGGAAGCCGCTCTCGCCGCCTGCCGGGGCCAGCCGCTGGCGAAGGTCCGCGAAGAGAAAAAATCATCCAGCCAGGCTTCGCCGCGTCTCTACGATCTCACCACTTTGCAACGGGAAGCGAACGGCCGCTTCAGCCTGTCGGCCAAGCGCACCCTCCAGATCGCCCAGGCGCTTTACGAACGCCACAAAGTCATCACCTATCCGCGGACCGATTCGCGCGCGCTCCCGGAGGACTACATCGCCACCTGCCGGCAAACGTTAGGCAACCTCGGGGGCGACTTGGCAAAGCACGGCCGGACCGCTCTCGACAACGGTTGGGTGCGGCAGAACAAACGCATTTTCAACAACGCGCAAATCTCCGATCACTTCGCCATCATCCCGACCGGCACCGAGCCGAAGAATCTCGATGAAATGGAGAGCCGGATTTACGACATGATCGCGCGCCGTTTCGTCGCCACGTTTTTTCCGGCGGCGGAATTCGACGTCACCACGCGCATCAGCACCGTCGCGCCCGCGCATGATTTCAAGACCGAGGGCAAAGTCCTCACCTCGGCCGGCTGGCTCGCGGTTTACGGCAAGACCACGGTCGATGATTCCGCCGACGCGCAAGCGTTGCCTGCCCTAACGAACGAAGACAACGCTCAGGCCAAAACGCTTTCCGCCGAACTCCACGCCGAAACGACCAGGCCGCCTCCGCGCTACACCGAAGCGACGCTCCTCTCCGCGATGGAGCGCGCCGGCAAACTGGTCGACGACGAGGAAATGGCGGAAGCCATGAAAGAGCGCGGCCTCGGCACGCCGGCGACGCGGGCCGACACGATCGACGGCTTGATCAATCAAAAATACCTGGAGCGAAATCAGCGCGAGCTGGTGCCGACGACGAAGGCGGAATCGCTCCTCCAGTTTCTCTCCGCGGTCCAGGCCGATGCCCTAACGAAACCGGACATGACCGGTGAGTGGGAATACAAGCTGCGCCAGATGGAGCAGGGCAAATTTCAGCGGCGCGACTTTATGTCGGAGATTGTCGAGGTTACGAAAGGCATCGTCGCTCGGACGAAAAATTTCGAAGAGGACGACTCCAGTTCGCGCCTGACAGACATCATATCGCCCACTGACAAGCAGCCGATGGTCGAGACCTTGCGCGGCTTCAAATCGCAGGACGGTATCCTCATGATCTACAAGGTCATGAGCGGTCGCAAGATAGAGGAAGCGGAAGCGCGCGACCTCGTCGCGCGTGGCGAGATCGGCCCGCTCGATGGATTCGTTTCCGCGAAAACGGGCAATCGTTTTCCCTCGAAAATCAAAATCGTCAACGACGAGAAAAATCCCGGCCGCAAGAAAGCGGAGTTGGATTTCGGCAACAAAGTGGACATGAGCACGCTCGTGCCCTTCTGGACAGATCCCACCACCGGCGCGGAGCTGTGCGAAGCGCCGACCAGCTACGTCCTGCGTGAGCGCGCGGGGGGCGATTGGAAGGAGACATTCAAGGTCGGCCGCTTGATGTGCCAGAAAGAGATCACGCGGGAGCGGGCGATCGAGCTGGTGACGCGCGGCAAAACCGACTTGATCGAGAAATTCACCTCGAAGAAAGGCCGGCCTTTTGATGCTTTTCTCGTTAGGCAAGGTCCCAAGATCAACTGGGAATTTCCCCCGCGAAAGCCGCGCGAAGGCGCCGGCAAAAATGGCCACGGCGCGCCACGCAAGGCGAAGGCGCTGCTTGACCTAACGAAAGCGCTGAAGCTGAGCGAAAGCAGAATTCACGACGGCGATCTTTATCAAACGGATGATGCCTTCATCGTGGCGAAGCCGCAGGCGGATGGCTCGCCACGGGTCGTCTTTCAACTGAAGCGCAACCTCTGCGGCAGGGAAATTCCCGCCGAGGAGGCGGAGCGTTTGGTGGAGTTAGGCAAGACCGGTTTAATCGAAGGCTTCGTCTCAAAGCGGGGCTCGAATTTCAGCGCTTACCTAACGATGTCGAAAGACAAAAAGCGAGCCGAGTTCGAATTTCCGCCGCGCTGACGAGGTTGCGACTGTAGACGCTTCGGTCTGCGCAGGCATCTGTTTAGCGTCGCGTGCGCAGTTGTGGGTCTTTGCCACCCCGGAGCGCACGATCTGTCGAGTGGTGGAGCATCGGGACCGGACCACACCAAACCATTCGGCTCGATAACGAAGGGGTGCCGGTGAGCGATTGCCTTTCGGGTTTTGGCGTGACCGCCTAGCGTCCTCCGCCAAACAGCATCACATGCACGGTTTTGAGCGCGATCATGGCATCGAGCTGGAGTGAGTAGCGACGGATATAATAGAGATCGAACTTCAGCTTCTCGATCGCGTCCTGATCGCTCTCCCCATAGGGATAATTTACCTGCGCCCACCCCGTGATGCCCGGCTTGACCAGATGCCGGAAATGGTAAAATGGAATCTGCTTCTCATATCGGTTCGCGCATTTCGTCCATTCCGCGCGCGGCCCAATCAGGCTCATCTCGCCGGAGCAAACGTTCCAGAGTTGCGGCAGCTCATCGAGCCGCAACTTGCGCAGCCAACGCCCGACCCGCGTAATCCTCGGGTCATCCTTGCGGGTGTAGATATCATCCGAGTCGTCCTCCTCGCGCGCCCGCATCGTGCGGAGCTTGTAGAGAGTAAACTCTCCGCCGCCGCGCCCAACTCGGTTCTGACAATAAAGGATCGGCCGGCCACTCTCCAGCCAGACGAGCGCGGCGCAGAGCGCCAGGACCGGCAGGAAAAGGATGAGACCGCTGATCGATCCAAGCAGGTCGCAGAGGCGTTTGAGATAGTGATAAGGCGAGTTGCGCGCCAATTGGAAACCGGCCTGCAAGGGCCAGACCTGATCGATCACATCCACCGGCACATAACGCCACTGCGACTCATAAAACGACTCGATCGAATAAACCCGCGTCTTTTGAAACTGCGTCCGCACCAGGCGCTCGACCAGCGCGGGCGGGATAAGATCGATCCGGTCGGCCAGAATGACGCCGCTGTAGTTACCCCCCATCCGCCCTAGCTTCGTCTCAATGTCGCCCTCGACGATGGGCGACCCCGTCCCGGCGATGTGGCCCCCGATGCGCTCGTGCTGCACATCGACGAACTCGAGACGCTGCCGATTGGGTGAGTTTTTATAAGCTTGATAAAAACGCTGCGCCAACTCGCCGCTCCCGATCACGAGGAAGGCGCGCTCCGCGATCGTCGCAACGACGCGGCCGCGAAGCCACCGCCGGTATTCCAACGAGACCGGCAGAAAAATAATGAAGCTCACCAGAATAACCCCGCGGCTCGGCTTCATCGTCTGATCGTAAGTGGCGGCGGAGTATATTACCGCACTGCTTACCACCGCTGCCACGATGATGGCCAGGAGATGCTCGGTCGCGTAGACCAGGCTGCGGGTTTCGGTACTGCGGTCATAACCGCCGACGGCAAACAGCGCCATCACGATCACCGTCACCTGAAGCAGATCGATCACCAGGAAAACGAAGGGCGATGAATAATACGCGTCGCCGCGGACGAAACTGGTGAACCCGTAGACAATGAACCATCCGGCTACATCGAGCAGGACCAAAAACGCCGTAGCCGACCATTCCTGATCCGAAGCCCGGGCGAGCAGGCTTCGCCGGCGCGGCCTCGGTCTTCTTGCCGCCGCTTCTACTCGGCCGGCATGGTCTGCGAGAGGCTCGTTGCGAAGCCGGAAACCCAGACGCAATGTGGAAACAAATTTGTCGTTAGCCATGAGGGAGTCGGTATTCGCTCGTCAGGCAAAACTGTGAGGCCTTATTTTGCACTGTAGAGGCGGGCGTGTCGCCCGCAAGCAGAGTCAGACGCCAAAGCTCAGATGACGGCGATGAAGCTCTCAGGTAGCGGCAGACATTCCCCGCTCTCTCCGTCGCTCCCATATTTTCGCCACGATCAATGACTCATACCACGCCAACAAACGGCATAAGACCCAACCTCGGTAGCCATCGCGATATCCTTGTTTAACCACATAACCGTAGAGGAACCGCAGCGTAGGTCGGAATGGCATCCGCAGCGTCACCCGCTTTAACCATCGCCTGCGCTGCAGCGCGTTACCAAAAGGCGAACCGCGCATCCTTTCCGCGCCTATCGATGTAAATTGCCCGCGCACCACCGCTTCCCAGGTGGCGTACCGAATATGCTTCTCGACAAACGTGGCGATATCCGGAAACGCGTAATGTTCCATCGGGGCGGCGAGATACTCGGCCCGCCCCTTGAGCAGCACGTGTTCGTGAACCTCATTGTCCCCTGAGCCCGCGCCGCCACCCGCCTCCATTTTCTCATAACGTCCCTTTCGATGTTTGAACAAGCGCAGGTTCCAGCTCGGGAAATACCCGCAATGATTGATCCAGCCACCGAGGAACCAGAACCGGCGGTTGAGGTAGAAGCCGTCGACATCTTTCCTCTGAATCGCCGAACGAATCTCGCGCTCCAGCTCCGGCGTAATACGCTCATCCGCATCGACGATCAGCACCCATTCATGCCGCCACTCCATATTCTCGAGCGCCCAGTTTTTCTTTCGCGGGAAATTGCCATTCCACTCGAATTGCACGACCCGCGCGCCGGCGGCTTGCGCGCACTGCGCCGTACCATCAGTGCTCGCCGAATCCACGACCACGATCTCCGCGGCAAACGCCACCGTCGGCAGGCACTCGCGCAGATTGTCGGCGTCATTCTTTACCGGGATCAACACCGACAAGGATAAAGCTGTGGACTCGTTCACCCTAGCCACCTCATCCGCTTTTTCGGGACCTCCGACTCACTCCATCTGACAGAGAGAGGATTAAGGTGAGAGGCATTCTTCATTTTCCGCCTTCATCCTTCGGCCTTCATCCTTGCGCCTTCGCTTTCCTCGCGCCGTTTGATTGCGCGGGCGGGATTGCCGACGGCGATCATCCACGGCTCCACGTCCGTCATCGCCACCGCGCCAGCGCCGACGATCGCCCCCTCGCCGACCGTAACTCCGGGGCCGACAAAAGCCTCGGCACAGATCCAGGCCCGCTCGCCAATGACAATCGGCGGCCTCAACAACGGGAAGTGCAACTGCGTATAATCATGCGTGCCCGCGCAAAGATGCGCCCGATGCGAGACTGTCGCGCGCGCGCCGATCGTCACCCGCCCGAGATTATAGATGAACGCCTGCTCCCCAATCGCGCATTCATCACCCGCGACGAGCTCCCAAGGATAATAAATCGTGGCCGAATTGTAGATATGCACATCGCGGCCGACCTGCGCGCCGAGCAACCGCAGCAAAAAATTACGCCAGGCGAAACAAGGCCGCGGACTGAACCGGAAGAGCGGCTGGAGCAGCATCCAACAGACGCGTCGCCGCATCTCGTTAGGCGAATACTTCTGCGCGTGGCGGTTCTGTTCGACGTCCAGCATCTGTCGCGGCGGCTGTGTCAGCCGCAAAGTTCACCGCAGATTTGAAAGCCCGGCCGTTGCTTCGCATCCGTTACGATACCCGACAAACTTAGAGAGCCCGCAAGCCCGCAGCCGTTTCTCGAGCGTGTTGAAATCTGCCCCAGTTATCCGTCCGATCACGTTGAGTGCAAGCTTTTCTTCCACCGTTGCGACGGGGTTTTGCGCGGGGCATGTCCGTGCTGTAGCGGTCGGAATGCGGCGATGCGGTTTGAGACCGCGACATGGGCAGGCGGTCGAGAATAAGACCGCGGCTCGCTCTCCTCTCGATCAGTGACAAGAGCAGTCCCCGTCGCAGCCGCCGCCTTCGTTTCCAGCGATCACTTCGAGACGAATTTCCTGGAGCGCGAGCTGGTCGTGAATCGCGCTTAGCAAGTCGAGTGCGCGGCCTTCCGGCATCGTCGCGCACCGCAGCTCGATGCGCGCATTTTTCCCGGTTAGCTCCGGATGCGCCTCCGCCAGTTCGCCATCGAGCAGGAAAGAAACGTAAGCGTTGAATTTTTCCTGGAGCTGAAAAAGCTGGAGGTCGGAATCATCCCACGGTCGCGCTTCGAACATCGCGAGGAGCAACTCGTCGGCTCTCGTGTCGTGCGCAAAAAAATCGATGACGCCGGTCTGCGCGACGCCGCTCCGACTTTGTTCGGCCGCTGGTTCCATCGTCGCGCGAGCATCCGGCTTGCGATGGGGGGGCGCAAGCTGGAAACTGGCGGTGCCGGTTAGGCGTCAATCATGAGGAAATCAATCTGCGTCGCGATCCTCTTCCTCGGCGGCGCGATCAGCGGCGTCTTCGCCCAGTTCACTCCCAGCTTCGTGCAGAACAGCAGTTACTGGAACGACGGCAAAGCTGAGTTCGATATTTACGACGCGCAGATCGTCCGCTACGGGCAGGCGCGTCAGACCGAGGTGCTCCACATCCTCGTCCGCGAACCGTTCGACTTGCAGCAGCTCGTCAAAGCCGATGACTGGCAGCGCCCGGGCGTCGTGCAGGTCTTGAAGATGAACCAGATCCTGCACGTCCCGACTGGCCTCTACGTCTATCAACAGATGCACTCAAATTTCTGGCGGGCCGATAACGCGCGCCTCGCGAAGTTTTCCCTAACGAGCAACGACAGCTGCGGCAACACCTTCAAGGAAGGGCGGCGCAGCGGCGAAGAGTTCGCCTGCCAATGGCACACCTATTGGGACGGGATGGCCGATGGCAGCGAGCAGGTGACGCTTCCGCCTAACGGATTCTTTTACGACGAATTGCCGCTCCGCGTCCGCACGATCGATTTCTCAAAACCGAGCGGCGCCTTCCAGATTCAGCTCGCGCCGACGATCATCAATTCGAAAAAAGACAAGCTCATCTGGAAACCGGCGCAGGTGGCATTCAAAACCGGAGAAAAGTTCATCACCGTCACAGTGAAACACGATCGCGGCTCGGACGAGTTCGTGCTCGATCGCGATTTCCCGCACCTCCTGCGTGAATGGCATGCCGCGGACGGGAGTCACCTGAAACTGAAGCGGAGTTTGAAGGTCGATTATTGGAACTATCACAAGCTCGGCGACCGCGAGCGGGCGCTGGCCGACCCGATGCTGCAGCATCCGGACTAACGAGCCGCTCCCGACTTGTCATCCCGAGCGGAGTGAAGCGGAGTCGAGGGACTTCACGGGCAACCAAAGACGTGCCCACCCGAAGCAGACTCCGCGAGATCCCTCGACTTCGCTCTGCTCCGCTCGGGATGACAGTGCTCCGCTGAATCGCGTTCCTGCTTTTCTCGGCCGTCCCTCTCCGCAGGCCGGGCGAAAACAATTGAACCACAGAGGGGAACCCCGTTTACTGGCGCATGGGTAAGCGCAGAAAAGGTTTGAAGCTGCTGGGCAAAAGTGAAAACAAGCTTCCTGCGGAGCCCTCTGCCAAAACGCTCGAGACCTTCGAAAACCCGTCACAACGCCCCTACTGGATTCAGTTTCACTCCGCCGATTTCACCTCACTCTGTCCGATCACTGGTCAGGCGGATTTCGCCGAGATCACGATCGACTACGTGCCCGCGCAGCACTGCCTCGAAACGAAGTCGCTCAAGTTCTATCTCGCTTCCTACCGCAACGAAAAGGCTTTTAACGAAAAGGTCACCAACCGCATTCTGGATGATCTCGTTAGGGCGTGCCGGCCGCGGGAGATGCTCATCAAAGCCGAGTTCGCCTTGCGCGGCGGCATCGCGCTTACCGTGACGGCGAAGTTTCCCGACCCGGTAGAATGAAGCGTGCGGTCGTGCTCCTGAGCGGCGGACTCGACTCCGCTGTCACACTGGCACTGGCGCGCGCCGAAGGCTTCGAGAGTTACGCGCTCAGCTTCCGCTACGGTCAGCGGCATGCCCAGGAACTCAACGCTGCCGGGCTCGTCGCCCAATCGTTAGGCGCGGTCGAACATCGCATCGCCGCGATCGATCTCCGGCTCTTCGGAGGGTCGGCGCTCACCGCTGAAATCGAAGTTCCGAAAAATCGGGACGCAGGAGAGATGACGACCGGCATTCCGATCACCTACGTCCCGGCGCGAAACACGATTTTTCTCTCTTACGCTCTGGCTTGGGCCGAAGTTCTCGAGGCGTCGGATATTTTTCTCGGCGTGAACGCGGTCGATTACAGCGGTTATCCGGATTGCCGGCCCGAGTTCATTCACGTGTTCGAGCAGCTGGCCAACCTCGCCACGCGTGCCGGCGTGGAAGGTTCGCGGTTTCGCGTTCACACTCCGCTCATCAGCCTAACGAAAGGGCAGATCATCCGCCGCGGCCTCGAGCTGGGCGTAAATTTTTCGCTCACGCATAGCTGCTACGATCCGGCCGCGGACGGCCGCGCTTGCGGCGCCTGCGATTCCTGCCAGTTGCGCTTAAAAGGTTTTCGCGAAGCCGGGCTCGAAGACCCGATCGGCTACGCCGGATGAAATGGCGCGACAAGCTGCAGATGTTCGTGCTCACGAAGCAGGAGCAGCGCACGATCGCCTTCGTCGTCCTCATGCTCGTGCTCGGGCTGCTGACGAAACATTACCGCGCGCACCACGCGCCTCCCGCGTCTTCGCCTAACGAACACGTGCAGCCCTCGCCGTCGGTCCAAGCGTCGCCCCGCTCCGGGTAGCGCATGCGTCTCGCGTGCTGGTTGCGGTGTTTCACCGCAACGAACTTTCCTCGAAGCAGACATTCTCGTGCCCTTCACACGGTAGGAAAAGTTCGCCGCCGCGAGACGCGTCGACCAGCACCCGAGACGCATGCGCTACCCGGATCACGGCAGTCCTGGAATGCGGCCGTAGCCGACAAAGCGCGGATGACGCCCCGAGCTGGTATCCTCTTTCGCTCCGGAGGTTTTGAAATCGAAGACGCTCACGCCGAACATCTGTTTGCCTTCAAAGCTGCGCCCATCACTCGCGCCCAGCATGACTTGCTTGCCCGTTTCCTTGTTCTTGCCGAGGTAAATCATCGTGTGCGTGACCGGCGGATCCTTCTCCACATCGTAGGTCCCGGTCCAGAAAAGCAGGTCACCCGCCTTCAGCTCCTCGAGTTCGAAGGAATCAAGATCGCGACTCAGGACCGCGCGAAAATTCCCTGCTTTGCGCACCCAGACGTATTGCCCGCTGGCGTCGCGTGGCACGTCCTTCACGCCGTTCTCGCGCAGCACATAGTAAATGAAGCCGGAGCAATCCATCCCACCAGTCTCCGGATCGGCCGAGCCGTAGGTGTATTTTAAATTCCGGTTCGTTAGGGCAAGTCCAGTCTCCAACAATTTGCGGATCGGCGGCGGGATGTCTTCGTAGCCCTTGATTTCATCCGGCGAGATCGTGGCAACCGTTGATTCCTTTTCCGGCGAAGCGGTTGGCGAGGGAGAAGGCGTTTCAGGCGGAGTCGCGGTCGGCGTTTCGCTCGGGCTCGGAATAGGCGTTTCGGTCGCGGTCGGCGAAGGCGTGGGCGACTTCTTCTTCTTTCGCTTTGGCGTCGGCGAAGGGCTCGGCGTCGGCGTGCTTTTCTTCTTCGTCGTGTGCGTCCGATGCCGCCGCTCTGGGGTTGGCGTCGGCGTGGTGAAGATTTTTTTGACCTTCTCGCCTAACGAGTCTTCTTCAGCTCGCGCCCTGCCCGCGGGCAGGAGCAGGAGCAGGAGCAGGAGCAGAAGGGGGCGACGCACAGATCAGGAAGCGAGTCCTTGAAGGATCGCCTTGTTCATCTTGACCCCCGCTTCCAGGTTTTCGACCGGGAAGTTCTCGTTAGGCGAATGCGCCCGGCAATCGGGCAGCGCCAGACCGAGGAGCAGAGTTTCGACCCCAAGAATGTCGCGGAATTGCGAGACGATCGGGATGCTCCCGCCCTCGCGGATGAGCGCCGGCGCCTTGCCGAAAGCCTCTTTGAGCGCGTGCTGCGCCGCTTCGCCAAAGCTCGAATGCGGATCGGTCAAATACCAGGGACCGCTGTGCCCATCGGTAATCTCCATGCGGACGCCAGGCGGCAGATGTTTTTCCAAATGCTTGTGCGCCAGCTTCAGGATTTCATCGCCGTCTTGATTCGGCACGAGGCGAAACGTGATCTTGGCCATGGCGTGACTCGCGATCACGGTCTTTGTCCCCTTCCCTTGATAGCCGCCGCCGATGCCGTTGATCTCCGCGGTCGGTCGCGCCCAGAGTCGCTCGAGCGTGCTGAAACCTTGCTCGCCAAAGAGCCCCGGGGCGCCGGTTTCCGCGAGGATTTCTTTGTCACCGTCGATCGGCAATTTACGCCACGCCTCGCGTTCCCATTCTTCAAGCGGCTTCACTTTGTCGTAGAAATCATCGATCGCGACGCGGCCGTTTTTGTCGTGCAAACTCGCGAGCAATTGCGCCAGCGCCGTGACCGGATTCGCGACCGCTCCGCCGAAGACGCCGGAGTGCAAATCCATCTTCGCGCCGCTGATTTTGATCTCGAGCGCGGTCACCCCGCGGAGCCCGTAGCTGAGCGTCGGAACGCCGCGCGCGATCATTCCCGTGTCGGAGACGACCGCCACGTCACAGCCTAACGAGTCGCGATTCTCCTTCAGGAATCCGGGAAGATTGCCGCTGCCAATTTCCTCTTCGCCTTCGACGATGAGATGCAGGTTAACGGGCAGGTCGCCCTTTTCCGCCATCGTTTCTTCGATCCCGAGAATGTGCGCGAGGACCTGGCCTTTGTTGTCGGTCGCGCCGCGCGCGAAGACGAAGCCGTTCTTTAGAACGGGATCGAAGGGCGGCGAGTCCCAGAGATCGAGCGGATCGGGTGGTTGCACGTCATAATGCCCGTAAAGCATAACCGTCTTGCGGCCGGGTTGATGCTTGTTTTTCGCCCAAACGACCGGATGCCCGGGGGTGGAAACTAGCTGGGCCTCGAGCCCG
Source organism: Chthoniobacterales bacterium (assembly GCA_013815325.1). Lineage (GTDB taxonomy): Bacteria > Verrucomicrobiota > Verrucomicrobiia > Chthoniobacterales > UBA10450 > Palsa-1392. The sequence continues at coordinate 6,969 of JACDGM010000002.1, read as the reverse complement.
ATGCGAGTGAGCTTTTCCACCAGCCAATGGGCGCATTCGCCCAGCTTTTCGCTATAGGCGTCGTCGGTCGAGATGCTGGGGAAGCGAAGAAAAGTGAAGAAATCGTCGAGATGATCCTGGCGCATCGGGCAGCTTAGCGACGGCGGCGGCGCGGGCAAAGGTTTTGCGGCATGGCGTCCTGCACTAGATTGGCCGATGAAAGTTCGCGCGCAGCTTCTCCTTGCCGTGGCCTCGTTAGGCGCGGCCGGCTCTCTTCACGGCCAAATCGACCGCATCACCGGCAAGACCTGGGCGACGCGGTCCGAGATTCTGGCGCGCCACGGGATCGTTTGCACAAGCGTTCCCGCGGCCACGCAAGTCGGGCTCGACGTTTTGAAACGTGGGGGCAGCGCAGTCGATGCCGCGATCGCGGCGAACGCCACCCTCGGCTTAATGGAACCGATCTCGAACGGCATCGGCGGCGATCTTTTTGCGATCGTCTACAGCGCCAGCGATCACAAGCTTTACGGACTCAACGGCAGCGGCCGTTCGCCACGCGGCCTCAGCTACGAGCAGATGAAAAACGAGCTGGCGAAGCTCCATCGCGAGTTCATCCCGCCGACGGGAATGCTGCCGATCAGTGTGCCCGGCACCGTCGATGCCTGGGCCGAGTTGCACAAAAAGTTCGGCAAGCTGTCGTTAGGCGACGACCTCGCGCCGGCGATCCATTACGCGGAGGAAGGTTTCCCGGTGACGGAGTTGATCTCCTATTATTGGAGCCGCAATCTGCCGCTTTTCAAAGGTCTGCCGGGCGCTTATCTCGAGACCTACACCCTCGACGGCAAAGGCCGCGCACCGGGGAAGGGCGACATTTTCAAGAACCCCGCGCTAGCGCATAGCTTGCGCCTGATCGGTGAAAAGGGCCGCGATGCATATTACAAAGGCGAGATCGCCGATAAGATCGACGCCTTCATGCAGGCGAATGGCGGCTACCTTCGGAAGGCCGATTTCGAGCAGCACACCTCAACTTGGGTCGATCCCGTCTCGACCAATTACCGCGGCTACGATGTCTTCGAGCTTCCGCCTAACGGGCAAGGCCTGGCCGCGCTGGAGATGTTGAATCTCCTCGAAGGCTACGACCTCAAGACCATGGGTTTTAATTCGCCTGAAACCCTCCACACCATGGTCGAAGCGAAGAAGCTCGCCTTCGCGGACCGCGCAAAATATTACGCCGACCCTGATTTCGCGAAGGTCCCGCTCGCCGGCTTGCTCTCGAAAAGCTACGCGGCGGAGCGTCGCAAACTCATCGACCCCGATCACGCCGCGAAGAGCGTGGCGCCAGGCAATCCCTCGTTAGGCCAGAGCGACACCATCTATCTCTGCACAGCCGATGACGAAGGCAACATGGTGAGCCTGATCCAGAGCAATTTCCGCGGCATGGGCAGCGGCATCGTCGTGCCGGGACTCGGCTTCATGTTTCAGGATCGCGGCCAGCTTTTCTCGATGGAACCGGGACACGCGAATGTCTATACGCCCGGCAAACGGCCGTTTCACACCATCATTCCCGGGTTCGTCATGAAGGACAAAAAACCGTGGCTCGCGTTTGGGGTAATGGGTGGCGACATGCAGCCGCAAGGCCACGTCGAAGTGCTGACAAACCTGATCGATTTCGGAATGAATGTGCAGGAGGCGGGCGACGCGTCGCGCTGGCAACACGAAGGCGATAACGAACCCACCGGCGAAAAGCTTTTGCCTAACGGCGGCTACGTCGAGGTCGAGAGCGGCGTGCCCTACGCGACCGTGCGGGCGTTGCGGGACAAAGGCCACGACATGCGTTTCGACGTTGGCGGCTATGGCGGCTACCAGGCTATAAAGGTGGAGATGCACGACGGCGAGCGCGTCTATGACGGAGCGAGCGAAAGCCGCAAAGACGGACAGGCCGCGGGCTACTGATCGCGTGGCGGAGCCTGTCGGGTGCGCACACGTCTCGTGTGCTGGTCGCGCTGTTCCAGCGCGACGAACTTTCCTGACCGCGCGGGCGCCACGAAGTATCTGGGTTCAAGAAAGTTCGCAACGGTGGAACACCGTCGCCAGCACGCGGGACGCATGCGCTACCCGGAGGATTTCCGCCACGTCGTTAGGCGAATCGGTAGTCTCCGCGCTCGTTAGGGGCCCATCGCGTCTTTCGCGCTTGTCTCGCCGCGCGACTTCACGCACGGTGCGCCCGTGGCGAGCCTGCCTCCCAAACCGCAACGGGTCGATGAGCAATTGCTCCGCGCCATTGGCGTCCTCGGGCTCACCGCGAACATTGTTAACACCACCGTTGGCGCGAGCATTTTCAAACTTCCGGCCGACATGTCGCAACAACTCGGCGCCGCCGCGCCGCTTGCATTCGTGGTCTGCGCGATTGCGATGGCGTTCTTTGTCACCAGCTTCGCGCTCGCGGGAAGCCGCGTCTCGCTCACCGGCGGCCTTTACGCTTATGCCGAGGTCGCCTTTGGCCGCTATGTCGGTTTTATCACCGGCCTCTTCTTTTATACCACCGCCGTTCTGAGCGTCGCGGCAGTCGTGAATTTTTTCGCCGGCACGGTGGCGGCGTTCCTTCCCTCGTTAGGCGGAACGGGTGGACGTTTCGCGATTCTCTTCCTCGTTTACGCGGGACTCGCGGCGATCAACGTCCGCGGCGTGCGCGAAGGCACCGGCGCGGTCGGAGTCGTAACGGTCGCGAAGTTGATTCCATTGCTGATTCTGATCGCAGTTGGGATTTTCTTCATTCACCCGGCAAATCTCGCCTGGCCTGGCTGGCCCGGGACTGGAGCGCTCGGCCATTCGGTCCTGCTTTTGCTTTTCGCTTTTTTCGGCATCGAGGTCGCGCTTATCCCGAGCGGCGAAGTAAAAAATCCCGCTCGCACCGTTCCGCGCGCGATCTATCTCGCACTCGCCATCACGACCATGCTTTACCTTTTGATTCAACTCGTCGCGCAAGGTTCGTTAGGCCCGCGCCTCGGGCAGGAGACCAACGCACCGCTCGCCGCCGCGGCCTCAACTTTCCTCGGGAACGCCGGACGCCTGCTCTTGTTAGGCGGGGCGACGATTTCCGGATTCGGCTTTATCGCGAGCGACATTCTGAGCTCGCCGCGGATTCTCTTTGCGCTCGGGCGCGATGGGATTCTCCCGCGCAGTCTCACGCATGTGCATCCGCGGTTCCGCACGCCGGACGTCGCGATCATCATCTACGCCTTGCTCGCGTTTTTGTTTTCGCTCAGCTCCACTTTCGAATCGCTCGCCGTGATGGCGAACGTCGCCGCGCTCCTGCTTTACCTTGTCTGCTGCGCCGCGGCTTTCGTCCTGATGCGCCGCGACGTGCAGACCGACGCGCCGCCATTCAATTTCCGCGGCGCGCGCATCATTCCGCTGATCTCGATCGTACTCATCATCTGGATTCTGGCGCAGGCGACCGCACGCGAATTCAAGATCGCCGGCGCGGTGTTCCTGGTCGGCACTTTGTTGTATCTCCTCAGAGTGGCGGTTCCGCAGCAGCGGAGCTGAACGTTGCGGTCCGCTCTACATTTAGTGGCGCGAGCTTGTTCCCACACCGCATTTGGTATGATTTTGCTTGCGGTAGGCCGTTAAGGTGCGGTTAATCCTTCAGGTACCGTCAATTTACCATGCACCTCCAATCGCTCGAACTTTTTGGCTTCAAATCCTTCGCCGATAAAACGGTTTTCAATTTTCATGAAGGCGTCACTGCGATTGTCGGACCTAACGGCTGCGGGAAATCGAACGTCCTCGACGCCGTCCGCTGGGTCCTCGGCGAACAATCGGCCAAGGCGCTCCGCGGCGGCGAGATGGCTGATGTTATTTTCAACGGCACCGACTCACGCAAGCCGGTCGGTTATGCGGAAGTCTCCCTAACGTTTACCGATTGCGCGACGGAACTCGGCGTCGATTGGCACGAGGTGCGGGTTTCGCGGCGTGTTTATCGCGACGGGCTTTCGGAGTATCTGCTCAACAAAACCGTCTGCCGGCTTAAAGACATCCAGGCCCTCTTCGCCGACACCGGCGTCGGCCGCAGCGCCTACTCGATTATGGAGCAAGGCCGGATCGACCAGATTCTCAGCTCCCGTCCGGAAGATCGGCGCGCGGTCTTCGAAGAAGCCGCCGGGATCACGAAATACAAAGGGCAAAAGCGCGAGGCTCTGCGCAAGCTCGAAGCGACGGAAGCGAACCTGCTTCGGCTCGGCGACATCATCAAGGAAGTAAAACGCCAAATCGGCTCGCTCCAGCGCCAGGCCGGAAAAGCGAGAAGATATCAGGCATTGATGGGCGATTTGCAGGTGCTCGATACGCATCATTCCCGCGCCCAACTCGATTCGTTAGGCGCGGAATTGGAAACCTCGCGCGCTGCGACTGGCCGCTTCGACGAGCAACAACGCACGACCGAGCGCGAGATCGAAGAGCAGGAAAACGCCGTCGCCGCGCAGCGCGCAAAGCTGGAAGAAGTCGACGCGCGAATCAACGAGGCCCGAACGGATGTGCAGCGGCTGCAAAACCAAATCGCGTCGCATCGCAACCGGATCGATTTCAATCACGAGCGGGCGCAGGAATTGAGCGCGCTGATCGAGCGTTACGAGCGCGATATCACGGCCGCCGAAGCGAAGCTCGCGCAGCAGGAAAGCGAGATCCACGATACCGACGCGCTCCTCAAAGAAACGGATCGGCTCCTTGCCACCAAGAAAACCGAACTGGCGGAAGCGATCGAACGCGCTGGGGAAGTTCGCCGCGAGCGCCAGGCGCAGGATCAAGCGCTTCAGACTCTCGAACTTTCGATCGCGAAAGCGGAAAACCGGCTGGACGATCTGGAGGCGGAAATCGCCGGTATCACGACACGGCGAAGCGCCACCGCCCCGCGTCTGGCAGAGCTGGAAGCGTCGTTAGGCGCGGCGGCCTCCGCGCGAAATCAATTGGCGGAACGACTCGAGGCCATTCGCGCCACCGCCACCGAGCAAAGCCAAAACGTCCAGGAATTGACCGCGAAGCTTCCGGCCGCGGAAGAAGAAGTCGCGAGCCAGCAGCAAGCGTTGCGTGACGCCGACGCCGACCTCCTCGTGGGCGAACGCGCCGTCGCGGAACGGCAATCGCGCCTCGAAATTTTGCAGCAGCTCAACGACGAAGGCGAAGGTCTCGCGCAAGGTTCGCAGGCGCTGCTCAAGGGGCTGGGCGACCCCGAACGATTCCTTCCCGCGCTCGCCGGGGCGTTCGCTTCACTGATCGAAGTCGAGGAAAAGTTTATCCCCGCGATCGAAGCGGCGCTTGGGCGCAACCTGCACGCCATAGTTCTTCAGGACGATGCCCTCGCCGCCGAAATCATCTCGAAATTAACGAATCAAAAACTCGGCCAGACCGCGCTGATCGCGCCAGAGCTGCTCCGCTCGACCGCAATGGAAGAGCGCCCGTTGCCGAAAGGCGCGCTCGGCTGGGCAACAGAAAAGGTGCAGGCGCCGCCCGAGCTGCAAGCGCTCGTTAGGCAGTTGTTAGGCGGAATCGTTTTTGTCGACGACCTGGCGGAGGCGCGCGAGTTGAAAAAGCAGGCGCCGGAGATCGCCTTCGCCACCGTCACCGGCGAATTCATTTCCGCCCAGGGCGTCATTTACGGCGGACGCGTCAGCGAAGAGAGCAGCTCGCTCTTCGCACGCAAAGCGCAGATATCTTTGTTAGGCGCGGAGCTGCGCCGCTTCCTCGAGACCCGCGAAAATCTGCGCAGTCGCCGCGAGGCAGGCGAGCGCGCGCACAAATCCGCAACCGAGCATCTGGAAGAAATCCGCGGGCATCAGCAACAGGCGCGCGCCGAACATTCCGCCACCGCGCTCGAAGTTGCGGCGCGCGAACGCGAACTGCACGAGACTAATCGCCGAGCCGATGCCATCGAATGGGAAAAGACGACGCTCGATCAGCAACTGGCGACTTCGGCCGAGCGGATCGCCCACCTCGAAAGCGAAGCGACCGATTTCCGAGAAACCTGCGAAACTAACCACGAGCAACGCACCGCCACGGAATCCGCTGCGGAAGCAGCGCGGTTGCGCGACACGGAGTTGATCGAGCAGTTGAACGAACTGCGTCTCGCGGTCGCAACCGAACGGCAGCGTCACGAGGGGCTGCGCAGCCAGCGCCAGCCGATGACCGCCCGGCAGGCGGAACTCGCCGAAGTGATCGCGACCCGCCGCTCCGACATCGCCGCCTACCAATCGCGCCGCGAACAACAGGCGATCGAAACGGCTGCCGCCGAAGAGTCAATTGCCGCCGACGGCGCCGAACTGACCGTCGCGGAAGCAGCCGTAAACGAGATCACCGCCACTCGCGCCGCGCGCCTCGCGGAAGTGAACACGCTCGAAAGCGAACTGCGCGCGGACCGCAAATCACTGAGTGATCTGCACGATGCCCGCAGCAAAGAGGAAGTGCGCCAGACGCAGGTACAGCTGAAAATCGAAAACATCGTCGAGCACGCGATGCGCCGTTACCAGATCGATCTGGGCGATTTCGCGCCCGATCGTTATTCCTTCAACAAGACGCTACGCGCGCAACTAAAGCGCAACCAAAAACCGGAAGACGAAAACGCCCTCGCCTCCGATGGGGACGAAGAACAGCTCATCGAAATCATCGCCGACCTCACCCGCCAGCTCGACAACATGGGCCCAGTGAATCTCGATGCCGTGCACGAATACGACGAACTGGAAGAGCGCCACACTTTCCTTGAAACCCAAAACAACGACCTAACGAACTCGCGCCGCGAGCTGCTCGACGTCATCGCCCGTATCAATCAAACGACCGAAAAACTCTTCGCCGAAACCTTCGCGCAGGTGCGGATCAACTTTCGCGAAATGTTCGCCGAGCTCTTTGGCGGCGGGCGCGCCGACCTCGCGCTGCTCGACGAAAACGATGCGCTTAACAGCGGCATCGACATCATCGCGAAGCCGCCGGGCAAACAACTGC
>JACDGM010000147.1 GCA_013815325.1 Chthoniobacterales bacterium | reverse complement strand
CGCGCGATCCGGCTCCGCCTTGGAAACACAGCGTGCTTATCGCCTGGGCGGGGATGCGCGGCGTCGTCTCACTAGCGGCGGCCTTTGCCCTGCCGCTGGTGCTCAATAACGGGCAGGCCTTTCCCGGCCGGAGCTACATCTTGTTCCTTACCTTTTGCGTCATCCTAACGACCTTGGTTTTCCAGGGGCTTACCTTGCCGCTCTTAATCAAGCAACTCGGGATCGAAGACGACGGAGCAGTCGACCGAGAGGAGCGGCAGGCGCGTCTCACAGCCAATGAAGCGGCGGTCGATTTCATCGAGCAACGCGCACTGCAAGAGCACATGCCCGAAGAGGTGATGGTGCGGGTGCGCGCGGAATATTGCGATCGCATCGCGCAACTGGAAGCCTGCGCCGGCGACCGTGAAAACCCCGGCGGCGAAGTCGCCACCCCGGCCTATCAACAGCTGCAATACGGCGCGCTCGGCGTGGAACGCAAAACGATCATTGCCTTGCGCAATTCACATCAGATCAACGACCAAGCTTTGCGCCGCATCCAGCGCGATCTCGATCTGGCCGAAGCGCGGCTGACGGGGGACTAAATTTTGCTTGCCAACTCCGGTGCGACGGGAGCAAACCAGTGGGCATGAATACAACCACCCTCGGAATAACCGTGGCGGCAGTTGCGCTGGTGGCGGGCGTAGCTATTGGTCTGCTCCCATCCCTTCTCGAGCCAAACTACGGGATCATCCTTCAAGCAAGTAAGGCTGACATAAGTGACGATAAGTGGCTGCAGATACAAGCGGTGCTGGACAAAGCGCCGGTCACTCCGCACGCTGACTCTCGAAGGATGCTCTACCGGGTTCGCGAGTACAAAGACGGAGCGCCCGTAGGGACTGTCGATAACGGGACGCTGCCCGAGACGCAGCTGCTCGGTGAGAAGCAGGTCCCGGCAAACTTCACCGGTCACGCATTTCAGATCGGCGTGGGTGCTCTTGAACGTTCTCAGATCATTCCGAAAAATGGCACGAACATGCCGCAAGCTCATTTCCGGCAGAACATTCTCGAATCGAAAGAGATGGTTAAGGAAGTGAACAAAGTCCTTGGCCCTTAAATCGTGTCGACGCGGCAGAAATGGATTTGGGCGGCGGCGCTGGGGCTGCACCTCTTTCTGATCGTGGCCGTTTCCTTGCACGATATCTCTTCGACACTGGCTGACGCGGGCAGCGGATCACCCAAATGGTTCGAGCCGTTGTGGGATCGAACGGAAGCAGTCACCTCCACGATCACGGGCAAGCATCTGGCTGTATCCAATCTGCTTCGGCAAGCGCTTGCAACTTATGCCGACTGCGCGGGCATCGAAGTCGGCTACAGTTACTTTGCTCCGAACGTGCCGGGTAACTCCAAACTTGCCTTCGAGCTACACTATGCTGATGGGCGGGTGGAGTATGATTTGCCGGTGGTCGGCGGAGCGACGGCAGGTTACCGGGTCTCGACTCTTCTCGATCATCTTCAGGCCATTCAGTACGTCCGGTTGCGCGAGGCTATAATGAAGACATTGGTCCTCTCGATCCGCGAAGAACATCCCGGCGCAGTCATGATTCGTGCAGTCTTCGGAGTGGCGAATTTGACTAGCGCAGCCGAATACCGTTCTGGAGAACGGATCTCTTACCGGGCGTTGTACGCCTATGATTTTAGCTTTCATCCCGCGACTTCGCAGCCACCGGCACGCTAGCGACGATGGCTCAGACGCGCGAACGGCTGCGGGAGTTTCTCTTTCCGCCTGACTCCGGCCGCTGGCTCGGCATTCTGCGCATCGGCGCCGGACTCGAGGTAACGCTTTACGCCTGGTCGTTGCGCGTTGATTGGAATGATTTGTTTGGAGCGAAAGCGCACGGATTGGTCAACCGCGCGCTAACCGAGGCCATTCTTTCCAGCCAAACCAAGTTCACGCCAAGGCTTGGGTGGTTGACTACTGCCGGTCAACACCTTGGGCTCACCGAAGCGACCACGCTAACTCTTGTTTGGCTAGGGCTGGTCGCCGCCGGTCTATGTCTCCTGATCGGGATAGGTTGTCGATTCGCCGCGATCGCGGCGTGGTTCTTATATGTGTGCAGCGCGAAGAGCGGCATCCTCTTCACTTATGGGGTCGATAACTTCACCACGATAGGTCTGTTCTATCTCATGATCGCGCCGTTGCCGGACGCCTGGTCGCTTGATTGGAGGGTGCGAAAAAGACGCGCTGCCAACCCAGAGCGGCTCGGCTTTCACCGGCGCGTTCTCCAGCTCCATCTCTGTGTTATCTACTTCTTTGGCGGCCTATCGAAAAGCCTCGGCACTGACTGGTGGAATGGAAACAGTATCTGGCGCGCCCTGACTCGTCCGCCGTTTGACCTCATCCCGCCCGAACTGCTTATCTGCTTCGAGTTGTTGCTTCCCGTTATAGGGATTCTCGTTTGCGTCGTGGAGACCGGCTATGCGGTTTTTATTTGGTCGAGGCAAACACGGTTGGCCTGGCTGCTCGGGATTGTCGTCATGCACCTGTCGATTGGCCTAACTATGGGTCTTTATCTTTTCGCCCTCATCATGATCGTGCTCAACCTGGCCGCGTTTGGACCGGGACTGGAGCGGTCGTTCCCGAACACTGTTCGCTCTCGACGGAAAACAGACGATGATGCTTCGGCCAGAATGGCGGCCAACTTTGGGGAGTCAGGATGAGGACTTTCTTTCAGGAGTTGAGGCGGCGGCGGGTTTACCGCGTCGCACTCGCTTATGTCATCGTCGCTTCGGCGGCAGTGCAACTGCTCGGCACTGTTTTGCCGGCTTTCCACGCTTCCGCATGGATCTTCCAGTTCTTTGTTCTCTTCCTGGCGCTTGGTTTTCCCGTCGCCCTGGTTCTGCCTGGCTTTTTGAAATCAGCGGCCGCGGCCTGCGGAAAACAGTCGTCCCCGGCGCCGCCCAATCCGCCGATCGACGCCGAATCGCCTTCCTCGCCGCAGCGGGTTTGGTCCTCGCGGCGTTCGCGCTGGGAACCTATTGGGTTTGGCACCCCTGGGGAATTCAACGCCTGGCTTCGCCCACCGATCAACTTGGCTTGCCCGCCATGCCCGCACGCCCCGCCATCCCGGAGAAGAGCATCGCGGTCATCCCTTTCGCCAACTTGAGCGACGAGAAGCAAAACGCTTATTTCACCGATGGCGTGCAGGATGAAATCCTCACGGACCTGGCGAAAGTGGCAGGTCTTAAGGTCATCAGCCGAACCTCCGCGATGCAGTACCGGGCCGGCGCCGAACGCAACCTCCGCGAGATCGGCCTCGCGCTGGGCGTGGCTTACATTCTTGAAGGCACCGTGCAACGCGACGGGCGCCGGGTGAGAGTGAGGGCACAGCTGATCGACGCGCGCACCGATGCGCATATTTGGGGCGATCAATACGACCGTGATCTGAGCGATCTCTTCGCCCTGCAGAGCGATCTGGCAAAGACGATCGTGGCCCAGTTGGAGACGAGGCTTTCGCCCGCCGAGAAAGCGGCGATCGAGGAGAAACCGACCTCTGATTCCGGCGCGCACGATCTTTACCTTCGCGCGAACGCGTTGATCTCCGGGCCTCTTTTCAATGTCCAGGGGACGTCCGATCTCTTCAAGGCGGTCGCTCTTCTCAATCAAGCGGTCGCGCGCGATCCCGACTATCTGCTCGCCTATTGCCGGCTCGCCAGCGCGCATGACCAAATTTATCTGACGGGGCCGGATCACACGCCGGCGCGGCTCGCGCTCGCGGAGGCCGCGGTTCATGCCGCGCAGCGGCTGCAGCCCGATGCAGGTGTGACGCATCTCGCCGTCGCCGAGCATCTCTATTGTGGATTTCTCGCCTACGATGAGGCGCGGCGAGAGCTCGAGATCGCAAGCCGCTCTTTGCCTAACGAACCGCTGATTTACGAGCTGGCTGGATTCATCGATCGGCGACAGGGCCGCTGGGAAGCTTCGACCCGCAATCTCGCGCAGGCCCTCGAACTCGATCCGCTTAACACCTACACGCTGCACCAGATGGCGGTGAGTTATCAATTACTCCGGCGTTTCGCGGACGCTGCGACCGCGCTGGATCGCGCGTTGCGCATTCTGCCTAACGACACCGGCCTGCGCGTGGCCCGCGCCGGGCTCGATCTGCATGCCCGCGGGGATTCCCAGTCGATGCATTCCACGATCGAACAGATCGTGACCGAAAACCCTGAGGCGGCGCCAGGCCTCGCCGATGAATGGCTTTACCTCGCCCTCTGCGAACGGGATCCCGTCGCCGCGGATCGCGCCGTGGCGGCCATGACGCCGCAGGGGTACAATAACGAAGGTATCCGCTTCCCGCGTTCCTGGTGTGAAGCGCTCGCGGCCCGCGCACGCGGCGATGGTGCCGCGGCGAACGCGGCCTTCACCGCCGCGCGGGATGAAGTGGAGCAGAGTCTGCAGGACGAGCCGGATCAATGGCAGGCGCTCTGCGTGCTGGCGATGATCGATGCCGCGCTTGACCGGAAGGGGGAAGCGATTCGCGAAGGACGCCGGGCGGCGCTGATATTACCGGCGAGCAAAGACTCCATCAATGGCCCGCTCGTCGCCGAATACCTTGCCGTGACCTACGCTTGGACCGCAGAAAAAGACGCCGCTTTCGATCAACTGAGCGCAGTGGCCCAGCTGCCGGGCGACGTCAGTTACGGCCAACTCCTCTTGCATCCCTTTTGGGACGCGCTGCGTGACGACCCGCGCTTCGATAAGATCGTCGCGTCGCTCGCTCCGGCTCCGGCGAGTGAGCACTACTAAAGCTTGAGCAGATGTAGCCTCCGCTGTCTCAGCGGACAGCTTCGAAGCAATGCAACATCGGCGCCGGCCGCGGGATTTTCCGCGGTCAACAATTTGTCGCCGTAAAGATCGAGTTCGCAGCGTTGCACCTGCTCGCCCCGCCAATACTCCAGTGCACCGCGCGGCTTTGCGAAATGAGATCAAGAGCGGCTGATCGTAAAGCCGTTTCAGTTCTGCGAAAATCATTGGTCGGTATTCTTAACCGCAGAGAACGCAGAGTGCACAGAGGAAGAAAAAAATTCTCAGTGCGCCGTCCACCTACGGGATCCCCAGAGACACCAATCTCTTTCTGGGGAGCACGGGTGACACCCCGTGCTCCCGGATCCAGCGGCCGACCCCGCGTCTTCCCCGGCGGGAGGCGCCCGCAGGGAGCTACACCGCGATCGGCGCCTTGATCGCGGGATGCGGGTCGTAGCCGGTCAGGGTGAAATCTTCGAACCGGAAGTCGTGAATGTTTTGCACCGCCGGGTTCAATTCCATGCGCGGGAGCGGGCGCGGCTCGCGCGTCAGCTGTTCGCGCGCTTGCTCGAGATGGTTCCGATAAAGATGCAAGTCGCCAAAAGTGTGGATAAGGTCGCCACTCGTTAGGCTGCAAACTTGCGCGATCATCCGGGTAAGGAGGGCGTAGCTCGCAATGTTAAACGGGACACCAAGAAACAAGTCGGCGCTGCGCTGATAAAGCTGGCAACTGAGCGCACCATCCTGCACATGGAACTGGAAAAGCGCGTGGCACGGCGGCAAGGCCATCCCCTCCACTTCGG